>JAADGA010000236.1 GCA_013152615.1 Alphaproteobacteria bacterium | reverse complement strand
ATTAAGACATTTAGTGAAATGATATATGGGTTGCCAGGCGAGTCATATGAAAGCTTTATTGAAGGGGTAATTGCAACTGTTCGACAGAAGGCCACAATCGCAATTTACCCAATGCTGTTGATAGAAGGTGCTGAGAATTTTACAAATGCTCATCGCAGGAAATTTGGTATTAAGACTAAGAAAAGAGTGATTCCACGATATATTAGTACTATGCCAGGGATCCATACAATTGAATACGAAGAAGTTGGTATAGAGAATGATTCTTTGCCCATGCGGAGTTGGCTTAAAATTCGCGAGTTTCATTTTTTACTAGTGCTATTCACATCTTCTGTATTCATTGATCTTAAAGAAGAACTAGAAGCACACGATTTGGACTATGCAACCTTATCTAAGCTTATACTTGATGACAAGGGCAATTGGCCGAATTCCTTTGCTGAGCTTATGGATGATTTTCGTGATGCTTCTGTTTCTGAACTGCTTGAGCCAAATGAAATTAAACCCGAATATGATCCGGATGAATTTGGTGATATTGAACTTAAGTACCCGGCGCAGAATTATTACTTCTTTGCGGTTTTGTCGTGCAGCAGCAGACATTTAGACGATTTTTGTGATTATTTAAATAGATCTGTAGATAATTTTTTCGGTGGCAAATTAAATTTGAGGGCCATTTCCGGACTAAAAGTAGCAATTGAACTGTGTTTTGACATGTTCATTTGTTACGAGAAATTTGAGCCAGAGAAAAGCGTTACATATAATATTGATATTTATAAATGGAAAGATGACGCCAAAAATCCAAGTGTCAATGCCTATAGATCTGATTCCAGTTTTCAGTATGATTTCAAGATAGATAAATTTGCGCAAGATCGCTTTGAAGAACTTCAGTCGACAGGATTGAAATTGAATGAAGTAGTTTATAAATTGCGAAATAGTTTTATCGGATACAAAGGGAATCCTGTGTTTTCATATATACGAACCAAGAAATTAGTAGATTGTGAAAACGAGCAGTTAAAATGATACACTAATTTGACCTACCTAGAATTACGGTATCAGTTTACTAAATACACTTAACTGCCTAATAGGCCGCAACCCGTTGGGCAGCGTTTTCAAACAGGCAAGGCAGCCGAGGAATTGCGTAATGGGGCAATCAAACCCTACGAATGCGGCGGCCCCGCGCCAGCCTTTTTATACAACACAACCCGTGTTCCCAACGGAACCTTGTTATAAAGCTCGGTAACCTGGTCATTCACCAGCCGGGCGCAGCCATTGGATACCGCCCTGCCGATGGTGCGGGGATTGTCCGTGCCGTGGATGCGCAAGAAGGAATCGCCTTTCCTGCGGGTGAACAGGTAAAGCGCGCGGGCGCCCAGCGGGTTTTCGATGCCGCCAGGCATGCCGCCGGCCCATTGGGCGAACAGTTCAGGTTCTCTCTTGATCATGTCCTGGGTGGGGGTCCATTCGGGCCATTCCTTTTTGGCGCCCACGTAGAATATCCCGGGGTGATAAAGGTTGCCGCGGCCAACACCGACGCTGTAGCGCATGGCTTTGTTGTCGGGCAGCGTCAGGTACAAATGGAACTGATCGGGGTAAACATGAATTTCCCCGACCGGAAGGCTGTTTGGCCGCAGCCGGACCATGCGCGGCATCAACTTCTTCGGCAGGACGTATTTTTTGCCCTCAGCCTTATGCGCCTGGGCGGGGGCGGCAAGCGGAGAAAGACCTAAAAGGCCAGCGGCCAAGCCGGTTTTCAATAATTTGCGGCGGTTCAACATCTTAGATCCCTACCCCTGGTAATTTCATCGCCGGCAAACGCCGCGGTATTGTCCATCACAATATGACGTATAATTCCGGTATCATTACCGGTACATTACCAACACATTAACAGTGTGGCGGCAGTTTGCCGGATACCCGGAAAATGTCATTTTTGCGCTAAAACGGTTTCAGATGTGCCTTCATACCAAGGCGGCGATGGCGTCATCGCGCCTAAGTTCGCTGAATGTTCTTGACGCGAACCTAACGAGAACATTAACATACCGGACCAGAGGGGGCGGTCATGGTCGCATCGGTGAGTACAGTGGCGTTTTGCGGCATCGAGGCACGGGCCGTCGATGTCCAGGTGCAGGTGGTCTCCGGCCTGCCGGCGTTTTCCATCGTCGGGCTGCCCGACAAAGCGGTGGGGGAAAGCCGGGAGCGTATCCGCGCCGCCCTTCATGCCATCGGGCTGGCGCTGCCGCCAAAGCGCATCACCGTAAATCTGGCACCCGCCGATCTGCCCAAGGAGGGCAGTCATTACGATCTGCCGATCGCCCTGGCGCTGCTGGCTTCATTGGGTGTGGTTCCGGCCGACCAGGTGTCGGGATTTGTGGTTATCGGCGAGCTGTCCCTTGACGGGACCTTGCAGCCGGTGGCCGGGGCGCTGCCGGCGGCGCTGGCGGCCTCATCCATGGATCGCGGGCTAATCTGCCCGCAAAAATCCGGCGCCGAAGCTGCCTGGGCCGGCGAAAACCTCGATATTCTCGCCCCCCACAGCATTATCGCCCTGGTCAATCATTTCAAAGGCACCCAGGTTCTTGTCGCGCCGTCGGTTTCCAAGGCGCTTGACGATGATGGCCCCCCGCTGCCCGATTTTGCCGACATACGCGGCCAGGAACAGGCGCGCCGGGCGCTGGAGATTGCCGCCGCCGGGGGGCATAACCTTTTGATGATCGGACCTCCAGGTGCCGGCAAATCGATGCTGGCCGAACGGCTGCCGTCCATCCTGCCGCCCCTGACCTCCCGCGAGATGCTCGATGTTTCGATGATCCGTTCCATGGCCGGCGATATGAGCGGCGGGCGCATCAGCCCGCGGCGACCCTTCCGCAGCCCGCACCATTCCGCCTCCATGGCGGCCATGGTTGGCGGCGGTTTGCGCGTGCGCCCCGGCGAAGTTTCCCTGGCCCATAAGGGGATTTTGTTTCTCGACGAATTGCCCGAGTTCGACGGCCGGGTTTTGGAAAGCCTGCGCCAGCCGATCGAAAGCGGAATGGCGGTAATCGCCCGTGCCAATTCCCACGTCCCCTATCCGGCCCGCTTCCAGCTGATCGCGGCGATGA
>JAADGA010000235.1 GCA_013152615.1 Alphaproteobacteria bacterium | reverse complement strand
GCTACTGGCCCGGCGTGATGGCCCTCATATCGACATCGTCAAGATAATCGACCCGGATAGAAAAATTCTTGATCCGTTGTTTAAACAATTTGCCAAAGACCCGTGATTATAAAAAATTATGTGACAATACTCTATTAAGAAAAAGCCGCTACACTGCGCACCACGATAATAAAGACCCGGTTTTACCTTTGTATCATCCGTGACCAAAAGGATTATAATGTGACTAAATGGACTCTGAAAGAACAAAAAATTGACTCTGTGGCTGATTTTGCGGCGATCCGGCTTAAGGCGGCAAACAGCCCGGAATTTACCAGTTTTCTCCGGGAGTTATATAAATATGCCTCGCAGGAGGAATTGGTCGACCGGGCGGTTGATGAACTTTACGCTGCCGCCTTTTCCTTGTGGAAATATAGTGAAAAACGTCCGGCAGGCAACCGCAAGATACGGGTGTTTAATCCAACACTGGAAGAGCATGGCTGGGCCTCTGCCCATACCATTATCCAGATTGTCATTGATGATATGCCGTTTCTTCTGGACAGCATCACCTCGAATTTGCTGGAAGAGGGCAATGACCTTCATATGCTGGTTCATCCAATCATTGAACGCCGCCGGGACAAGGATGGCCGGATCACGACCGATAGCAGTGGGTCGACTATTACCGAATCCATTATGCATATTGAGATTACCGCCATATCGAACCCTGAACAGATCGCCGCACTGGAAGCCAAACTGAACAAGGTGCTGGAATTTGTCAATGCCGCCATTGAAGACTGGAAAATAATGCTCGGCAAGATGGATGATGTCGGCAAAAACCTGGCCGCTATTTCGGGGGACGCCGTTGACCCCGGACAGATCAGGGAAGCGATAAAATTTCTCAAGTGGCTGGAAAATAACAATTTCACCATTCTGGGCTACCGGGAATATTTCCACGGCCCCAAAAATTCCCGGAAGACCGCCCAAAAAGCCAAGGGTAAAGGCTATGGTATTCTTCGTGACCCGACTGTCTATGTGCTCAAAGGACCGGAAGGGCTGGTGCCAACATCCCCTGAAATAGACTATTTCATGGTACAGCCCCAGGTGATTCTGATTACCAAGGCCAACGTCAAATCCATGGTTCACCGGGTCGTCCATATGGATTATATCGGCTTTAAAAAATACAGCAAGACCGGCAAGGTGCTCAGTGAAATCCGCTTTGTCGGCCTCTTTACCGCCCAGTCCTATAATCAACCGGCGGAGACCGTACCCTATCTTGACCGCAAGGTAAATCATGTGGTCAGGGAATCCGGTTTTGCCGCCGACAGTCATGATGGCCGCGCGCTGATGCATATTCTGGAAACCCTGCCGCGGGATGAACTCTTTCAGATCGGTGCCGATGAGTTGCTGGAAACCGCGATGGGAATCCTGCATCTGAAAGTGATGCCAAGCTGTCGCGCCTTTCTGCGCAAGGATCGTTTTGAGCGTTATGTTTCGGCGCTGGTTTTTGTGCCGCGTGATATGTATGATTCCGCGCTGCGCAACAAAGTTGAAAAAATCCTGTGCGATGCCTTTAACGGTGAATTATCCTCCCATTATGCCCAGTTGAGCAACGAACGCATCGCCCGCTGGCATTTCATCATTCGCACCACCCCCGGCAACGTCCCCAACCCCGATACCGCCAGTATCAACAAACGTCTGGCCGAGGTCGCCCAGCGCTGGAATGATCATCTGCTCGAAGTTCTTATTGATCGCTGGGGGGAAGAAGTGGCGACCACCCTGTTCCGAAAATATAACCGGTCGTTCCTGCCGTCCTACCGCGAGCATTTTGATGCCCGTTTTGCGGTAACTGATATCAGCAAGCTGGAGCAATTGCCGGAAAGCCACAATATCCAGTTTAACTTTTATCATCTGGCCGAAGATCCTGATAACGCAATCCGGCTGAAGATCTATACCAGTCGTCAGACTATTGCGCTCAGCGATTGCCTGCCAATGCTGGAAAATCTGGGCCTGCGGGTGGTGGAGGAAAATGCCTTTCCGGTATTCACCGAAGAAGCCGCGGGGAGAAAATCTGTCATGCCATCCATGATTTTTACATGATTGATCCGTTTCAGGAATCCTTTGATCTGTCGGCGATGAAAGAGCGTCTGGAAAACACTCTGCGTGTCGTCTGGCTGGGCGATATTGATAATGACGGCTTTAACAAACTGGTCATGCGGGCCGGTATGAGCTATCGTCAGGTCCTGATCCTCCGGGTTTACAGCAAATATTTACGCCAGCTCAGCCTGTCCTACAGTGAAACCTATATGCAGGATACCCTGACCCAGAATTGGCAGATCGCCCGGAATTTAGCGGCGCTGTTCGAGACAAATTTCGCGCTTGAACCCGCCGAGGCATCCCGGGAAGACGCCAGCCTGAAGCTGGAGAAGACTATCCGCCGCCAATTTGAAAATGTTGCCAGTCTTGATCAGGACCGGATGCTCAGAAGCTATCTCAACGTTATTACCAGTTCGCTCCGAACCAACTTTTATCAAACCTGTGACGACGGCAGCTACAAGCCCTATGTCTCAATAAAGATCAAGAGCCGCGAAGTCAGGGAAGCGCCAAAACCCCGGCCTTTTGCGGAAATTTTTGTCTATTCCCCCCGAATAGAGGGCGTTCATCTGCGCTTTGGGCCGGTGGCCCGTGGCGGACTTCGCTGGTCTGACCGCCGTGAAGATTACCGGACGGAGGTACTCGGGCTGGGGAAAGCCCAACAGGTAAAAAATACCGTCATTGTCCCGGTCGGGGCCAAGGGTGGTTTTGTGCCGAAAAAAATGCCGGTGAATGCCAGCCGGGAAGAAATCATGCGGGAAGGGATTACCTGTTACAAAACCTTTATTTCCGGCCTGCTGGATATCACCGACAATCTTAAGGATAAAAAAGTCGTGCCGCCCGAAAATGTTGTCCGCAGGGACAGCGATGATCCCTATCTGGTGGTTGCCGCCGACAAGGGAACTGCGACCTTTTCCGACATTGCCAACGGTCTGGCACAGGATTATGGTTACTGGCTTGATGATGCCTTTGCCTCGGGCGGGTCCAAGGGCTATGACCATAAAAAGATGGGCATTACCGCCAGAGGCGCCTGGGTTTCAGTCCAGCGCCATTTCCGGGAAAAAGATATTCATGTCCACAAAGACGCCATCACCGTCGTCGGTGTCGGCGACATGTCCGGGGATGTTTTTGGCAATGGCCTGCTGCGATCAAAAGCGGTAAAACTGGTCGCGGCGTTTGATCACCGGGATATTTTCATTGATCCGGACCCGGACCCTGCCAAAAGCTTTAAGGAACGCCAGCGCCTGTTTGATCTGCCCCGGTCAAGCTGGCAGGATTATAATGCGGGACTTATCTCTCGGGGTGGCGGCATTTTCAGCCGGAAATCAAAATCCATTGCCCTGAGTGCCGAGATGAAAAAGCTGCTTGATTTTGAAGATTCCCAGGAAACGGCCGCGCCCAACGAAGTCATGAAAGCGATATTGAAATCACATAGTGACCTGTTGTGGTTTGGCGGCATCGGCACCTATATCAAGTCCTCGCGCGAAAATAATTCCCAGGCCGGAGACCGGGCCAACGACGCCATCCGCATCAATGGTCGTGACCTCAATTGTCTGGTGGTGGCCGAAGGCGGAAATCTCGCCTGTACCCAGCGCGGCCGGATCGAATATTGCCTCAAAGGCGGCCTGATCAATACCGACGCGGTTGATAATTCCGCCGGAGTTGATTGTTCTGATAACGAAGTCAATATCAAAATTCTGCTCAATGCGCTGATTCAGGATGGCAAGCTCACCCTGCAACAGCGCGACGCCCTGCTGGTTGAGATGACCGACGAGGTCAGTAAAATTGTGCTGAATGACAATTATCTGCAAACTCAGGCCATTAGCCTCGCCCGCTCAAGCAGCATCCGCGAGCTTGACAGTTTTGTCCGCTTTATGGATGATCTTGAAAAAACCGCCCATCTGGACCGCGAACTGGAATTCCTGCCCTCGGATGACGAACTGATTGAACGGACCGAAGACGAGCTGGGCCTGACCCGGCCGGAGATTGCGGTGCTGATCGCCTATTCCAAGATGGGGCTTTATG
Source organism: Alphaproteobacteria bacterium (assembly GCA_013152615.1). Classification (GTDB taxonomy): domain Bacteria; phylum Pseudomonadota; class Alphaproteobacteria; order Sphingomonadales; family Emcibacteraceae; genus Paremcibacter. The sequence continues at coordinate 1,330 of JAADGA010000235.1, read as the reverse complement.
ATGAACTGATGAAAAGTGATATTCTGGGCGATCCCTATCTGAATAAATATCTGATCCGGGCATTCCCGACCCAGTTGCGGGAAAAATATCCCGAAGACATCTGCAAACACCAATTGCGGCGCGACATCATCGCCAAGGAAATATGTAACGAGATAGTCAACCGCGGCGGCATTCAGGCAATCAAGGAGGAAACCGGGGCGCTGGCGGCCGATATCGCCCGGGCGTCACTGCTCGCCAGTGAAGTTTTCAGCCTGACCAAACTTTATAAAAAGATTGAAAGTCTGGACTATGTGGTCCCGGCCACCATCCAGATGCTGATGCTGATGGATGTCGAGGCCTTTGCCCGCCGCCAAACCATCTGGTTCCTCAACAACACCGATGCCCGCCGGCCACTCGGGGAGGTGATCAACCAGTTCAAACCCGGTATCCAGAAATTATTCAGCCGTCCTGTTATCGGCCATAACCAGAATGAGGCCGGTCTGGAAAACAAGGTGGCCATGTATTGTGAGCAACAGGTCAATGAGGATCTGGCCCGTCATATTGCCAATCTGGAAACCAATATTGCCGCCTGTGATATTGTCATGGTGGCTCAGGATATGGCAATAGATGTTATTGATGTTGCGCGAGCTTACTTTATTCTGGGAGACAAGATCGGCTTTGACTGGTTAAAATCCGAGGCGGAACTGGTTGAATCCTCTGATCACTGGGACCGGCTGGCGACCAATAGTGTGGTTGCCGACCTGCTGGATCAGCAAAAACACCTGACCCGGTCGGCCCTTGCCGATCTGAATGGCAGAGACAGTGCCGAAGCAGCGGAAAACTGGCTTGAAAAAGTAAAAATCTCCACCAACCGTATCCAGAAGCTGATTCATGATTTCCAGACCAGTGGCCGAATTAATATTACCAAACTCGGCTTTGCCGCCCGCCAGATCAGAAATGTGATTATCGACTGAGACGGACGCGAGGGCAATATCAGTGATATTGCCCTAATGGCGGAAATGACGCATTCCGGTCATCACCATCGCCAGACCACGGGCGTTGGCGGCGGTGATGACCTCATCATCACGCATCGACCCGCCCGGCTGAATAATGGCGGTAGCCCCGGCCTCCGCTGCGGAAATCAGGCCATCGGCAAAGGGAAAAAACGCGTCCGAGGCGACAACTGATCCTATGGTCATCGCCTCGTCAAGGCCGGCCGCATCACTGGCGTCCCGTGCCTTCCGTGCGGCGGTGCGGGCGCTGTCAACCCGGCTCATCTGGCCCGCGCCGATTCCGACTGTCGCGCCATTTTTTACATAAATAATAGCATTTGATTTGACATGCTTGCACA
>JAADGA010000234.1:4874-7357 GCA_013152615.1 Alphaproteobacteria bacterium | reverse complement strand
GGTGTTGCGCTCGCCATGATAATGGTGATTCCGCTGATTTTCGCCATGAAGGATCTTCTTGGTAAAAAGATTCTGCGATTTGGTGTTTATACCACCGCATTTTTTTCCTTTGTCACCATCCTCGGCACCCAGTCCCGCGGCGGACTTGTCGGTATATTCGGCACCTCTCTGCTCTATTTTATCAGAAGCAGGCATAAGCTGGTCATGGGTGTCCTTATCTTTGCCGCCGGGGTTTCCGTTCTGGCCTTCATGCCGGCTGAATGGAAAAATCGCATGGAAACCATTGAAACCTATCAAAAGGATCAATCGGCCTCAACCCGGATCCTCCAGTGGCATTATGCGGTCCAGCTCGCGGCCATAAGCCCGGTGATTGGCAACGGCTTTGATACCCGTTATTATCAACCCTATTATCATAAATATCTCACCGGGATTGATGTCAACCGGGCGGCCCACAGCTACCTTTTCGAAATACTGGAAGAGCAGGGGTATGTCGGATTATTTATTTTTCTGCTGCTGATGGCAACGGCGGTTATTTCCGCCAACCGGGTATCGAAAAAGGCCCGCAAGCGCAAGGATCTGAAATGGGCATCGACGCTGTTATTTTATAGCCAGTTCAGCATTGCCGGATTTGCCTTTAATGGTCTGACCCTTAGTGTTGCCTATATTGATTTATACTATTATATACTGGCTTTCATCGTATTGCTGATCAGTCACGTCAATAGTGAACTGGCCAGGCCGGTTACGGCAACAGACGCTGAAAATAGCATGTTAACAACCAATCAGGACAGACCATGACAAAAACCATCCACCTTATCGCGGCGGCCCGGCCCAATTTTATGAAAATAGCCCCGCTTTATCATGCCCTGAACAGGGAGGACTGGTGTCGCGTTCATATCATCCACACCGGGCAGCATTATGATGCCAATATGTCCGACAGTATCTTTGCCGACCTGATGCTGCCCCAGCCTCATTTCAATCTGGGAATTGGCAGTGGCTCCCACGCCCATCAAACCGGCAATGTGATGCTGGCCTATGAAAAGATTGTGCTGGAAACCGAACGTCCCGATTTTCTGGTGGTGGTCGGCGATGTCAATTCGACCGCTGCCTGCGCTCTGGTCGCGACCAAGCTGCATATCCCGGTGGCCCATCTCGAGGCTGGCCTGCGCAGTGGTGACCGGCGCATGCCCGAAGAAATCAACCGGCTGGTCACCGATGCCATCTGTGACGCGTTATGGACGCCGTCGCCCGATGCCGATGAAAATTTACGCCGCGAGGGTCACCCCGAAAGCCGTATCGTCCGGGTCGGCAATATCATGATGGATTCATATGAGTTGCTGAAGGACAAGATCAACGCTGAAAACTCCCCGGAAAAATATGGCCTTAAAGAGCAGAATTACGGCGTCGTCACCCTGCATCGGCCGTCAAATGTCGATGACTATGAGCCGCTGAAACAACTGGTCGACCAGTTGACTAAGGTAGCGCAGAAAATTCCGCTGATATTTGCCGTTCATCCGCGCACCAGAAACAGTCTGCAAAAGCACGGCCTGTGGCAACAGATACAATCAGTCGAGAAGCTGAGGCTAGTGGATCCGATAAGCTATACCCCCTTCATGAGTCTGGTAAAATCGGCCAAACTGATTATCACCGATTCCGGCGGCATTCAGGAGGAAGCCACCTATCTTGATATTCCGTGTCTGACCTTGCGCGAAAATACCGAACGCCCGATCACCATATCCCAGGGCACCAACCGGCTTGTGACTACAGAGAAATTAGTGGAAAATGTCGATATGGTTCTTGAGGGCAAGTGGCCGTCAGGCACGAAACCTGATCAGTGGGACGGCGAAACTGCCGCGCGGGTGACGCGGGAGATTAAAAAACAGTTTTTTTGAGGCGATCATGTTGACGCCATCATTTTCTTGGGTGCTATTATTTTTTGGCAGGAATTGGGCTTTTTTCCGGCAGGAATTGGGCAAATGACATGCCCTCGGTAATATCCTCCAGATTATGGCCGTCCAGAACATCGAAGAATGATCCCAGCGCCAGTTGAAATATTGCCGTCAGCAGACAACATTCGGTAATCTTGCAACAGGAATTTTCACTGTCAAAACACTCAACCAGACACAGGTCTTCTTCGGTATAGCGCACCAGATCGCCGATATTGATGTCTCTTGCCGCCCGGGCCAGACGAAAGCCGCCATTCTTGCCCCGCACCGTCTCGAGATAACCGCCCTTGCCCAGTTCATGGACAATTTTCATCAGGTGATTGCGGGAAATGTCAAAAACCTCGGAGACCTCCCGGATCGAAACCAGCCGGTCATTATTAACCGCGACATACATCAACAGCCGTAACGAATAATCAGTGAAGGAGGTTAGTTTCATGCTGACCTCCTATATTATCTTCCGCCGGTTTTGGGTGTTCGTTCAGGGGTTTATTCAGGCGTTCATTCAGGTGTTTATTTAGGCGTTTTTTCTCCGATTCAGAT
>JAADGA010000234.1:0-4859 GCA_013152615.1 Alphaproteobacteria bacterium | reverse complement strand
TATCCTCGCCCCGGGTGGCGCGGATCGGGGCCGAAATCCCCGCCCGGAAGATATATTCGGAGAATTTTTTGATCTGGCGGTCATCTGAACGCTGGTATTGTGACCCCGGCCATGGGTTGAACGGAATAAGATTTACCTTGGCATGAAGGTCATATTGCCTGAGCAGTCTGACCAGATTGCGGGCATCATCATCGCTGTCATTGATGCCTTTGAGCATGATATATTCAAAGGTAATCCGCCGGGATGATTTTGCTCCGGGATAATCCCGGCACGCCGCGAGCAGTTGTTCCAGCGGATATTTCTTGTTGATCGGCATGATCTGGTCACGGACTTCGTTGGTCACCGCATGCAGGGATATGGCCAGATTGACGCCGATTTCCGCGCCGCAGCGCTGCATTGCCGGCACCACCCCCGATGTTGACAGGGTAATCCGGCGGCGCGACAGGCTGATTCCGGTCTCGTCCATGATAATCTTCAGCGCTTTTTTGACGTTATCGAAATTATACAGCGGCTCACCCATGCCCATCATGACCACACTTGACAGCACCCGGCCTTCGGACGGGGTCGGCCATTCGCCGAGATGATCGCGCGCCACCAGAAACTGCATGACGATTTCGGCTGGTGTCAGGTTACGCACCAGTCGCTGGGTGCCGGTATGACAGAATTTACAGGTCAGTGTGCAGCCGACCTGGGATGACACACATAACGTCCCCCGGGCGTCGGTCTCATCGGGGATAAAAACCGTCTCGACCTCATTGCCATCGGCAAATTTCATCAGCCACTTGCGGGTGCCGTCTTTTGAGGTCAGGGCCTCTATGATCTGTGGTCGGCCAATGACAAAATGCGCGGCAAGCTTCTCACGCATATCTTTTGATACATTAAGCATCTGATCGAAGCTTTTCACCCCGCGGTAATACATCCAGTGCCAGACCTGGGCGGTGCGCATTTTGATCTGTTTTTCGGGGACGCCGATCCGGCGCAGGCGCTCACCAATCTGCTGCCGGTCAAGGCCAACCATACTGGTGTCTGCATCCGGTGCGGCTCGCCCGACAAGCTTTGGCTCGGTTCCAAGGGGTAATATTTTCATTCTTTCGGCATTTTCTGACGTTTCTTCTGATATTTTATTAACGACAGGCCTTTGTAATCGCGTTATGGGCTGCGGTAAAGCCCGAAAGTGAAAAACGATAGCGGGTGTTATTGCCGCGCTTGCTGCGGGCGCTCATCACCAGGTTACTGCCGCGCATCATCGCACTGGTCATGGCGTTATCCGCCTTGACATCATCGCCCCACGCGCCGTCGCCCTCGGTAAACAGGCGAAATGTCCGGCTTTTATCCACTTTCATGATCACATGGGAATTTTTTTTGAAGCGATAGCCGACAACAAAATTAACCTCGTTTTTAATCTTGCGCCTTGGCTTGTTGGATACCGTAAGGAAAGGATTGCCGTGGCGCAAGGTTGACGGCCACGATGATTTTGGAATGGAAATTATGTAGCAGATTTTTTCCCCGTTATCCTTGACCAGTAAAAAGGCATCCCAGTCGCGGTAAGTTCCGAGCAATTGGCGATTATCCGCCAGCGCAACATCCGCAACCACAGCAAGTCCAACCAGCGAACAAAAAAATACGTAAAAAAATCTTTTCAATTTATAACCTCTAAAGCATAAACGACCGTGCCAACCCTAGCAAAATCATATGACGGCATCAAGGCACCCGGCTAAAATTTTCATATTCCCGGAAAATTGACCGGACCGGTACCAAAGTCTTGGTTGATTTATCAATATGATATATATAACTACATAGTCTTTACCCTTCAGGAGTCAACTAACATGAGCAAATTCCATAGCGACGCCCGGGCCGCCCTTGACGGCATTTTGTTTGATGGCATGACCATTATGGCCGGTGGCTTTGGCTTGTGCGGTATTCCGGAAAATCTGATCACGGCGCTGCGGGACAGCGGCACCGGGGATATTACCGCTATCAGCAATAATGCCGGGGTCGATGATTTTGGTCTTGGCCTGTTGTTGCAAAGCCGCCAGATTAAAAAAATGATTTCATCCTATGTCGGTGAAAACAAGGAATTTGAACGCCAGTTTCTCGCCGGGGAGCTAGAGCTTGAATTCAACCCGCAAGGCACCCTTGCCGAGCGTATCCGCGCCGGTGGGGCCGGTATTCCGGGCTTTTATACCAAGACCGGGGTCGGCACCCTGATTGCCGACGGCAAGGAGCATAAGGATTTTGACGGCGAAACCTATATCATGGAAACCGGGCTTGTCGCCGATGTTGCCCTGATCAAGGCGTGGCAGGGCGACCGCGAGGGCAATCTGGTTTACCGCAAGACCGCCCGCAATTTTAATCCGATGATGGCCACTGCCGGTAAAATCACTATTGCCGAGGTCGAGCAGCTGGTTGAGGTCGGCGACCTTGACCCTGATCAGATCCATACCCCCGGTATTTTTGTCCAGCGCATCATCCAGTCGGAAGGTCTGGAAAAACGCATTGAACAACGCACCATACGGACAAAAGGAGAATAGCATGGCCTGGACAAGACAAGATATGGCCCGGCGGGCGGCCCGTGAACTGCAGGACGGTTTTTATGTCAATCTCGGCATTGGCATCCCAACCCTGGTGGCCAATTTTATCCCGGACGACATCAGCGTCACCCTGCAGAGTGAAAATGGCATGCTCGGTATGGGACCGTTTCCGACCGAGGATGAAATTGACCCGGACCTGATCAATGCTGGCAAGCAGACCATTACCGAGCTTCCCAGCAGCAGTTATTTTTCCTCGGCGGACAGTTTTGCCATGATCCGGGGCGGCCACATCAGCTTAAGTATTCTCGGGGCGATGCAGGTGGCGGAAAATGGCGATCTCGCCAACTGGATGATTCCGGGAAAAATGGTCAAGGGCATGGGCGGGGCGATGGATCTGGTGGCGGGCGTCAGGAAAGTGGTGATCATCATGGATCATAACGCCCGTGACGGCAGTGCCAAATTCCTGAAACAATGCACATTGCCGTCACCGGCGTCGGCGTGGTTGACATGATTATCTCGGATGTCGGTGTCTTTACCATTGACAGGATGGGCGTTACCCTGATCGAACTGGCCCCGGAAGTCGGCATTGACGAGGTACAGACCCGGACAGAGGCCGACTTTAAAATTACTGAAAGCCTGAAATAGCTGATGGAAAACAAACTGGTAAAATTGATAAGACAAGATAAGTGAAATGAGTGATAAAGTAATAGTTGCCGGTGTTGGTATGACCCGGTTTGTCAAGCCGGATGTTACTTCCACCTATGATGCTATGGGGGCGGATGCTGTGAGAATGGCACTCGGTGATGCAGGTTTGACTTATAATGAGATTCAGCAAGCCTATGTAGGCTATGTCTATGGTGACAGTACCAGCGGCCAGAAAACTTTGTATAAAGTAGGATCTACAGGTATTCCTGTAATTAATGTAAATAATAATTGCGCGACAGGATCTACAGCCTTGTTTCTAGCTCGTCAGGCCGTAGAGGCCGGCATTGTCGATTGTGCACTTGCGCTGGGTTTTGAACAAATGGAATCCGGAGCTTTGGGGCCTGTATTCCGTGACCGCATAGATCCTCTCGAAGATTTTTTGGCAATAGTAGATACCAAATTTGAAGGAGCTGAGAAAATACCATTTGCGATTCGTCTTTTTGGTGGTGCAGGTGTTGAATATCAGGAAAAATACGACGTGAGGACAAAGACCTTTGCCAAGGTACGGACAAAGGCCTCTCAACATGCCATTCATAATGAACGGGCTATTTTCCGCCGCCCTTTGGAGATTGAGGATGTGTTGGATGGCAATAATATTTTCTTGAATCTTACTAAATTACAATGTTGTCCACCTACATGCGGCGCGGCCGCCGCCGTGGTTTGTACGGACAAATTTGCTAAAAGACATAACCTTAGGACAAATATTGTTATAGCCGGGCAGGCAATGGTAACAGATTTTCCTTCCAGTTTTGAAGGGAGTATTATTAAGGCCGTTGGTGCGGATATGACGGCTGCTGCGGCAAGTCAGGTATATGAGACCACGGCTATAGGTGCGGAAGATATAGATGTGGTGGAATTACATGATTGTTTTACCGTCAATGAAGTAATTACCTATGAGGCTCTTGGGCTTTGTCCTGAAGGTGGTGCTGAAAAATTTATCTGGGACGGAGATAACACGTATGGTGGTTCCGTTGTAACAAATCCATCTGGTGGCTTGCTCTCCAAGGGTCACCCCTTGGGAGCAACAGGTCTAGCACAATGTTATGAACTTGTTACCCAGTTGCGTGGTGATAGTGGTCCTCGTCAGGTAAAAAATGCACAGATCGCTCTGGCGCATAATCTGGGTCTTGGCGGTGCCTGCGTTGTAACGGTGTATAAAAAAATGTAAATCCCGGAGCAATAATAGCCCACGGGAACGGTCAGATTCTCTGACCGTAGCGGGTTATTAATCCGCGCTTATTAAGTAAGCGTTTGCCCACGGCCCCCCCTTGACCTATTTTGTATTTGATATGAAGGAGGACGGTTTCTCTATTCTGGGGACTAATAGGGGGACGCAATATCTATTAATTCGGAATTTCGGAATCTGAGTATTATGTGTAAGGGGTGAAACTATAATTAATTGGTATTGTGTCACCTGATTGCACCCTGTCCCCCGATTATATAAGGGCACTGGATCATAATCTTCCTAAAAGCCTGTCTCAACCATAGTCTTTCCAATTTACACTTCTACCGATTATTTTTTGAAGAGAATTACGGATCCTGTAGTATCTGCTGTCATTATTTTCTTTAATTTTGGCATATTGATTATTTCGGCACAGGAAGAACTCATATATCCACTAGGAA
>JAADGA010000233.1 GCA_013152615.1 Alphaproteobacteria bacterium | reverse complement strand
ACAATGAGCATCTCCTCAAGGAATTAATATGTCATATGGAGATTTTTCGCGACGAAATTTTTTTCGTTTTGAATAACACTAATTTTAAAGATGACAGGATTTTTAATTTTCTCAAAGACCTTTCAGAAGTAATTTACTTAAATAGGGATGTTGAGCTTGAATATGATTCAGTGAAGTCTTTCTGTGGTTTTTTGTGGGGCATTTTTGCTTGTTGGGACTGGGTTAAAGGATATTCTGAAAGCGATGTTATTGAAGAGATGATTGAAACAATATAATCACGTCACTATCAGCTCCTGTTTTTTGTGGGGCTTTTATGCCTATAATTTCAATTCCCGGTTCACAAAGGGCGGCCAGTGTATTATCAAAGCTTTGAAGCTTTATTTTATATATATATGAGGCCCGCAAGCAGGGCTCTCAGGGACTGACATTATGGCCGGCCATTCCAAATTCAAGAATATCATGTACCGCAAGGGCGCACAGGACAAGAAGCGCTCCTCGCTGTTCAGCAAATTATCCAAGGAAATTACCGTCGCCGCCAAGATGGGCGGGCCGGATATGGACAGCAATCCGCGTCTGCGGCTGGCGGTACAGACCGCACGTGGCCAGTCAATGCCCAAAGATAATATCCAGCGCGCCATCAATAAATCACAGTCCGGTAATGCCGAAAATTATGATGAAATCCGCTATGAGGGTTTCGGTCCGGGCGGCATTGCCCTTATTGTTGAAAGCCTGACCGATAATAAAAACCGGGCGGCGTCCGATATTCGTACCGCTTTTGCCAAAAATGGCGGTAATCTTGGTGAACCCGGCAGTGTGTCCTATCAATTCGAGAAGATGGGCGAGATTATTTTTGACGCCGGGGCAATATCGGCTGATGATATGTTTGAAATCGCGCTGGAGGCCGGGGCCGAGGATGTGATTTCCGACGATGAAACTCACGAGATCTATTGCGTGATGGAAGATTTGCAGGAGGTAACCGCCTCGCTGGCCGAGGCCGTCGGGGTTGAACCCAAATCAGCAAAACTGATCTGGAGGCCGGAAAATACTATTGAGGTAAGTCTTGAGACGGCGCGTAAATTACTGAGGATGATAGATATTCTGGATGACCTTGATGATGTTCAGAATATTTACGGCAATTATGAAATTTCAGAAGATGTGATGGAACAGCTTAACGAGTGACCGGCGTGGCTATAAAAAGACAGAGATTGATTGGACTTGATCCCGGTTTGCGCAAGACCGGCTGGGGCATCATTGATGTCGAGGGTGCGCGGCTCATCCATATTGCCAATGGCATTGTCCATTCAGACGACAGTCTGAGCCTCGCCGAACGGCTGGTGCAGCTTTTTGACGGCCTGCAACAGGTGATAACCGACTGGCAACCACATTCGGCGGCGGTCGAGGAAACTTTTGTCAACAAAAACCCGAGCTCGACCCTGAAGCTTGGTCAGGCGCGGGGGATTGCCCTGCTGGTGCCGGCGATCGCCGGGATCAGGGTGGCGGAATATTCGCCCAACCATATCAAGAAAACCGTGGTCGGCTCCGGCCATGCCGGCAAGGCGCAGGTGGCGGCAATGCTGAAAATTCTTCTGCCCCGGGCGGTGATTAATGGCGAAGATGCCGGTGATGCCCTCGCCGTCGCCATCTGTCACGCCCATAGCGGCGGCAGCCACGGCGCCCTGTATCAGGCCGCAAAAAAGGATCGCGTCACAACGGCGGGCGCCCAGATTATCTTCCGGGGGCAGCGCGGATGATTGCCAAACTGAAAGGGCTTGTTGACACAATCGGCGAAGATTATTGTGTGATTGATGTGAATGGCGTTGGTTATCTGGTTTTCTGTTCGGGGAGGACGCTCGGCAATTTGCCGCCGGTTGGTGAGGCGACAACGCTGATGATCGAAACCCATGTGCGCGAGGATCATATCCATCTGTTTGGTTTTGCCGGTGAGCGGGAAAAAGACTGGTTTAAGCTGTTGCAGAGCGTGCAGGGGGTCGGGGCAAAGGTGGCGCTGGCGATCCTGTCGGTGATCGGCATTGACGAATTATCCACATCAATTGCGGCACAGGATAAAACCGTGGTTGGCCGGGCGACCGGGGTCGGGCCCAAGCTTGCCACCCGGATTATCACCGAACTGAAGGACAAGGTGGCGCGCTTTGCCGTCACGCCGCCAGCGGGGATGATAGCGGCCACCGCTTCGCAGGATAATCCGCTGGTCCGGGATGCCACGTCGGCGCTGGTCAATCTGGGCTATCGTCAGACCGAGGCCTATATCGCGGCCTCGAACGCGGTGCAGGCCTGTGACGGCGAGGTCAGCCTCTCCGACCTGATCCGTCTCGGGCTTAAGGAGTTGAGCCAGTGAATGACGATCGCATGGTCAGTGGCGCTGCCAAATCGGGGGATGAGGCGGAAACCTCGCTGCGGCCAGCGCGGCTTAAGGATTTTATCGGCCAGCGCAAAAACTGCGATAACCTGAAAATCTTTATCGAGGCCGCCCGCCAGCGGGGTGACGCGCTCGATCATGTGTTATTTTACGGCCCGCCCGGCCTTGGCAAGACCACACTGGCCCAGATCATGGCGCGCGAGCTCGGGGTTAATTTCCGGGCGACGGCGGGGCCGGTGATCTCGAAAGCCGGGGACCTCGCGGCCTTACTGACCAATCTGGAACAGAATGATATTCTGTTCATTGATGAAATTCACCGGCTTAACCCGGCGGTTGAGGAAATCCTCTATCCGGCGATGGAGGATTATCATCTCGACCTGATCATTGGTGAAGGCCCGGCGGCGCGCTCGGTACGGATTGATCTGCCGCCCTTTACCCTGATCGGGGCCACCACTCGTTCCGGCCTGCTGACGACGCCGCTCCGCGACCGCTTTGGCATCCCGATCCGGCTGGAATTTTATTCGGCTGAGGATCTGGAGACCATTATCCGGCGCGCGGCCCGGGTTCTGCATGTGGAAATGACCGGGGACGGGGCGCGGGAAATAGCCTGCCGGGCGCGCGGGACCCCACGGATTGCCGGACGGCTGCTCAGAAGAGTGGCGGATTATGCGCTGGTGCAGGCGGATGGCGGTATTGACCGGCAGTTGGCGGATATGGCGCTGACCCGGCTTGAGGTCGACAGCCGGGGCCTTGATGCCATGGATCATAAATACCTCACCTGTATCGGGGTTAATTATAATGGCGGACCGGTGGGAATTGAAACGCTGGCGGCGGCCCTGTCCGAGCCGCGCGATGCGATTGAGGAGATTATCGAGCCCTATTTGCTTCAGTGCGGACTGGTGCAGAGAACGCCGCGCGGGCGAATGCTGTCACCAAGAGGATATGATCATATTGGCGTCGCCATGCCAGCGGAAAGCAATGCCGGGCAGCAGAATAAAAATCAGATGAATTTGCTTGAGGAGTGATATGGCTGAATTTTCGCCACATTCTGGTAGTATTACCAACGGAGAACATATCCTGCCGCTGCGGATATATTATGAGGATACCGATGCTGCCGCTATCGTCTATCATGCCAATTATTTGAAATATATGGAGCGCGGACGGTCGGATATGCTGAGGCTTATGGGTATTGATCAGGCCGACATGCTGAAATTCCAGCATCCTGATGATGTTGGATTTGTTATCATCAGGTCGGAAGTTGATTATATCAAACCCGCGCTGCTGGATGATGAAATTACCGTGCATACCAAAGTCACCACAATTGGCCGGGCCAGCCTGACGATGGCACAGCAGGTGCGCCGGTCAGGGCAAATACTGGCACAGGCTGTGATCAGAATCGCGGCGCTGAATAAAGCAGGAAAACCGGCCCGGTTGCCGAAACAAATTGTAAATAAACTGATGGAGAAACAGGGTTAAAATGCCAGGAGATGTAGCTGTAAGTGCAGGTGTAAACGCGGTTAGTAAAGCGGTTGATATGGTTGATTTGGGGGGCAATATCCCGGATTTTTCCCTGTGGGGGATGTTTTCCCAGGCAGACTGGATCGTACAATTGGTGATGTTGGTGTTGCTCGGGGCGTCGTTATGGTGCTGGGCGATTATTTTCGATAAAAGCAAGCGTATTCGTCAGATTACCGCGCAGGCTGATAAATTTGATACGGAATTCTGGTCGGGCAATTCACTGGAGGAGCTTTACGAACGGGTGCGGAAAAATCCGGATCATCCGATGGCGTCGCTTTTTGTTGCCGCCATGCGCGAATGGCAGCGTTCCGTCAGCAGTCGCGGCGCCAGCCAGTTGTCCACAGGTCTGCAGGACCGGATTTACCGGGTGATGCGGGTGACGGTCAGCCGGGAAATGGAACGGCTGGAAAATTACCTGAGCTTTCTGGCTACGGTTGGCTCGACCGCACCGTTTGTCGGGCTTTTCGGCACGGTGTGGGGGATTATGAACAGTTTTCAGAATATTGCCATGTCCCATAATTCATCGCTGGCGGTGGTTGCGCCGGGCATTGCCGAAGCCTTGTTTGCGACGGCAATGGGGTTGGTCGCGGCGGTGCCGGCGGTGGTCGCCTATAACAAGATCAGCAATGACCTTGGGCGTTATGCCAATCGTCTGGAAGGGTTCGCCGATGAATTTGGCACAATTCTGTCGCGGCAACTGGATGAGGAGCAACCCTGATGTCGATGCCTGGTGGTAACAAATCCTCGACCTCCCGACATCGCTATCAACCGATGAGCCAGATTAATGTCACGCCTTTTGTCGATGTGATGCTGGTGTTGCTGGTGGTATTTATGGTGGCGGCACCGTTGCTTACGGTCGGGGTTCCGATTGATTTGCCAAGTTCCAAAGCCCGGGCCCTGCCGGAAAATACCAAGCCGCTGTCGATTACCATTTCGAAACAGGGTCAGTTGTATCTTCAGGACGAGCCGATCAAAATAAATCAGCTGGTGCCACGGTTGCAGGTAATCTTTGCCGGGCGCAAGGATGGCAGAATTTATGTCAATGGTGACAAATCGGTTGATTACGGGGTGGTGATGAAGGTGCTGGGGCTGATGAATGCTGCCGGTTTTTCCCGGGTTGCCCTGGTAACAGATACGGAGAATCGTTAGAAATTGCGTGAAGCGCTGATCATATCTGTTATTTTCCATGCGGTGATTATCATATCGGGCATTGTTGGTCTGCCGCTGTTCAATCGGGAGCGGCCAACCGGATTGAAAGTCATTCCGGTCGAGATGGTGAAGATTGCCAATGTGACAAGATTAAAGGCACAGGAAAAGAAACCCGATCAGGTCGCACGCAAAAAGGGACTGTCGCGCAAAAAAGCCCTGAAACGTCAGGTGGAGATGCCGCCACCACCGCCACAACTTGCCTCGGACATGCCGCTGCCGACCATGAAAGCAAAACCGGATTTTAAACAAAAACCCACAAAAGCTGTCAGAACCGCCATCAACCGGATTCCGAAAATTACCCCGAAAAACAAACCACGGCGTTTTAATGTTGGCAAGCTGGCGGCGTTGCTGGATAAACGTGCGGCATCGAAACCGGATATTATCAAAAGACTGACCAATAAAAAATTTGGCAATGAAAAAGTGATCAGTATGGTTGATGTCCGTCAGCAGTCGCTGACGATTGCCAATGCGGTCAACAAATATATCTATGATAATAATTGCTGGAATGTTCCGGCGGGGGCCAAGGGGGCGGCGGGACTTCGGGTCACAATTCATATCCGTCTCGACCCGGAGGGAAAATTAATCGGGTTGCCAAAGGTGGTGGGCAGCAAGCGGATGAATTTACCGGGGCAGGAATTTTTCCGGACCGCCGCCGAAAGTGCGCTCAGGGCCGTGCTTAAATGCGCCCCCTATAATTTTTTGCCCCGGGATCAATATAGTCTGTGGCGCGATATGGAAATTATTTTTGACCCGGAATATATGCTGAATGGATAGAAACATATGGAGTTACATGTGAGACTGGTGAAAATATGGATAATATTTGTGGGGGTCATGCTTGTCAGCATGGTTCAGGCGGTGACCATAGCCAACGCGAGGATTGTGGTTGATATCAATCGCGGTCATGCCAACCCGCTGCCGATTGCGGTGGCAAATCTGCTCGGGGATGAAAATAATATTATCTCCGGCGGTTCGGTTAATGATTATGGCAAGCGGATATCGCTGGTGGTCAAGGCTGATCTTGTCCGCTCGGGCCTGTTCAGGACGGTGGCGTCTTCGGCCTTTATCAAATCCGGTAATGAACGGGAAAATCTGCTCAATCCTAAATTTGATAACTGGAAAGCCATCGGGGCGCAGGCGCTGATGAATGGCTCGATCTCGGTTCAGGAGGATGGCAGGCTGAAGGTCGAATTCAGGCTTTGGGATGTTCTCGCCGGTCGCCAGATGACCGGGTTCAGATATTTTACCTCGCCGAAAAACTGGCGCCGTATCGCCCATCTGATTGCCGATGCGATTTATCAACGCCTGACCGGGGAAAGCGGCTATTTTGATACCCGTATCGTCTATGTTTCCGAAAGTGGCCCGGCCACTCACAAGATCAAGCGGCTGGCGATCATGGATCAGGACGGCTACAACCATGAATTTCTTACCGATGGCAAGAATCTGGTGCTGACGCCGCGCTTTTCACCGACCGCTCAGGAGATTACCTACCTGTCCTATAACAATAATAATCCACGGGTATATTTGTATAATATCGACAGCGGCAAGCAGGAAATTCTCGGGGATTTTCCGGGAATGACTTTTGCTCCGCGCTTCTCGCCGGATGGTAACAAGGTAATCATGTCACAGGCCTACAAGGGGAATTCCGATATTTATGTGATGGAACTCACCACCCGTAAGATAACCCGGCTGACCCGGAATAGCGCCATTGATACCTCGCCGAGCTATTCACCTGATTCGCGCTATATTACCTTCAATTCCGACCGGGGCGGCAGTCAGCAGATTTACGTTATGGATGCGGACGGAAAAAATATCCGGCGGATCAGTTTTGGCAAGGGGCGTTACGGTACTCCGGTATGGTCGCCGCGCGGCGATTTGATCGCCTTTACCCGGCAATATAAGGGCAAGTTTTATATCGGGGTTATGCGGCCGGATGGCAGTGGTGAGAGGCTGCTGTCCGAGAGTTACTTTGAGGAAGGGCCGACCTGGTCACCCAACGGGCGGGTGATTATGTTCTTTCGTCAGCAGCCCTATGACAAGAACGGACGCGGCGGAGAAACCCATTTATGGACGGTTGATTTGACCGGATATAATGAAAGAGAGGTTATTACCCCGCTTGAAGCATCAGATCCTGCATGGTCCCCCTTGATTAGATAAATGATTCTGTTATAGTTTCGTCGGTTTGCAAGGAAGTTCATTATATAGGTGAAAATATGCAGCCGCCAGTTCTTCAGGGGAGTGGCATGTCATCGGTAGACAAATATGATTTAGTTACGTGGAAGGACCACTAAATGCTGAAAAAAATAATTAGCGCAAAATATTGGGCGTTGATCGGTACGGTGCTGTTTTTGAGTGCTTGTGCCAATACAGGGGTAAAAACGGGTGTACAGACCCCGCCCCCTGTGAAACCTGCAGTTAAGAAAGTAGAGAAGCCTGTAGTTGCCAAGCCGGTAGAAAAAGTAACGACAGTTCCCTTGATGAAAAACCTCAATACGCAATCATCGCTTAACGCTGTTGCGAGCGGTTCACTGGTTCATTTCGCCTATGACCGTTATGACCTGTCGGCTGTTGCCCAGGCCATAATCAAGGCTCAGGTGGCCTGGTTACAGGCACATCCCACGGTTACGGTCACGGTTGAAGGAAATTGTGATGAGCGCGGCACCCGGGAATATAATCTGGCCCTTGGCGACCGGCGGGCGAATTCGGTGAAAAATTATATGGTGGCTCTTGGTCTTGACCCGGCGCGTATCCGGACCATAAGCTATGGCAAGGAGCGTCCGCTTGTCATCGGCACCGGGAAACGTGTGTGGGCACAAAACCGGCGTAGTTATACCCGCATAAATAATTAATCTTCCGGTTTTCAGAAGAATACCCGCGCGTCTTCTCCGGTTGCGCGGGTTTTTTTCGAGGGCAAAATCTGGAGCATGCTATGAAACGAAGCAATATACCGGGCCTTAAGATTGCGGCTGGTGTTGCCGCGGTCGCGGTGATGATGGTGCCGGGCTGGTCCTATGGCCAGCCAAATGATCAGACCATTGCCACACGGCTGAGGATTATTGAAAAGCAGTTGCAGGCGGTCCAGAGAAAAGTTTTTACCCCCGGCAGCCAATTTCCCAACCGGCAGCCCCGGACAGGGACTGTGCCGGGGCCAACCGGGGAAGATGTTCGGCTCGCCGATATGGAGGCGCGTTTTGCCCGGATGCAAACCCAAATTCGCCAGCTCACCGGTCGGGTGGAGGAAAGTAATTTTCAAGTAAGCCGGCTGAAACAGCAGTTGAAAACCCTGTCCAGCGATTATGAATTCCGTCTTGAGGCTCTGGAAAAATCGTCGTCGCCACAGACCGTAAAGCCCGGACAAAGCCAAAAAATGGCCGCTCCAAACAAGGCCAAAACAGCGGATATCCTGCCGAAGGGTACCGAAAAACAGCAATATAGTTATGCCCAGAAACTGGTGATCAAGGGACAATATGCCGAGGCCAAAGCTGCGCTTGGAGCCTTTCTCAAGCGCTATCCCAAGGCCCGGCTGGCGGGCAATGCGCAATATTGGCTGGGACAGACCTATTATGTCCGTAAAATGTATACCAAGGCGGCCCGGGCCTTTCTTGAAGGCTATAATACTTACCCTGAAAGCCCGAAAGCCCCGGCTTTTCTGTTAAAAATCGGTATGTCGCTGTATGCGATGGGCGAGAAAAATGATGCTTGTGATGCTTACCGCGAACTGGCATCGCGCTTTCCGGACAGTGTGGAAAGCAAAAACAAGCGGCCTCCGGAACAAAAACGTGCCGGGTGCAAATAAAGGGTGCAAATAAAGGGTGCAGGTAATCTGTGGAACAATGGAAACGGTTGACCCCCTGACTTCTGATGAATTTTCTGAACTGATTATGGCGCTGGACCCTGTTCGGGGCGCACCGGTGGCGGTGGCGGTGTCCGGCGGTGCGGACAGTCTGGCACTGACGCTGATGCTCGGACAATGGTGTCAGGCGCATGATGTTGCGCTCACGGCGCTGACGGTTGATCATGACCTGCGTCAGGATTCGGCTGCGGAGGCCCGCGAGGTCGGGCGCTGGCTGGGAAAATACCATATTCCCCATGTGATTCTAAAATGGAACGGGGACAAGCCGCGACATAATATTCAGCAACTGGCCCGGCAGGCCCGCTACGGTCTGATGGGGCAATGGTGTCAGGATCATAATGTGGCCCGGCTTTTCTTGGCTCATCATCAGGGCGATCAGGCGGAAACCTTCCTGATTCGCCTGTTTCGCGGCAGCGGGGTTGATGGTCTGGCGGCGATGAGGCCCCGGTCCGACTATCCGCTACCGTTGCCGGGGCGGGCGGCGGTCACGATTTGCCGACCCCTGCTGTTTACTGCCCGCGCCCGGCTTGAGGCGACATTGCGGGCAAAAGATCAGCACTGGATTGAAGACCCGAGCAATCACAATCAGCTTTATACCCGGGTTAAAGTACGCAAATTGTTGCAGCAGAATGATATTGACGGCTTTACTGTGCCCAGAATGGCGCAGACGGCGGCGCGGATGGGACGGGTGCAGTCGCTGTTAAAATCCCTGACGGATGATTTGACCCGGGCGGCGGTAAAATTCTTTCCCGAAGGCTACAGTGAGATAAATCCTGAAATATTATTATCCGGCCATGAGGAAATCATTCTGCGCTGTCTGGCGGCACTGATTCGCCGGATTGGCGGCGGCCGGTATGTGCCGCGGCTGGCAAAGCTGGAAGCGCTGTATCACCGGTTGCAGGCGACGGATTTTGCCGGGCAGACTTTGGCCGGATGCCTTATTTCATCCCGGCAACAGGGCCGGATTATGATCAGCCGCGAGGCGGCCGCGATTCGGGAAGTCATTGCGCTTGAAGCCTATTCAACCACATTGTGGGATTGGCGGTTTATCATTGAAAACGGGCCGGTGGCGGGCCGGGTAAAAAAGCTTGAGGATGATGAGTGGCAGCGGGCCTGTCAGCAGAATCCCGATCTTGAACAGCAGAAGCTGGCCAAACTTGTCAGGGATAGTCTGCCGTGCATAATCACCCCTGAAGACCGGGTGATTATGGCAAATTTTCTGCCGGGCGGTGAAGAAACCGGCTTTTGCGCCACATTCCGGCAATGATTTGTCTCCGGCAATGATTTGTCAATGATTAGGCGATAGAGTGGGCGTATGAGGCGAAAATCGCGAATAACGCGAATAAAATGACAAAAAAGCTCCGGCTGGCTTGTTTGCCTTTGAAAAAGCCCTATTTATGAATATATGATTGAGAGAGCAACCCTCTGAACACCAATTGAATGATTGAAGGATACCCGAAATATGGGACGTAATATTGCTTTATGGGCGATTATCATAATCCTGCTGTTGACGCTTTATTCCGCCCTGAACGGCGGGATGCAGCAGACAAAACAGACCGAAATTGACTTTTCCACTTTTCTCAACCGGGTCAAGAGCGGTCAGGTCAGCAAAGTTACCATTCAGGGTCAGGATATTGTCGGGAAATACACGTCCGGGGTCAATAGTGAATTTCATACCTACGCCCCGCGCTATCCGGGTCTGGTTAGCGAACTGCGGGCCAAGGGGGTTGACATCACGGCGCTGCCGGAAGAACGCGGATCATTCCTCAGTATTTTCCTCGGCTGGTTACCGATCATTGTCCTGATCGGGGTCTGGATATTCTTCATGCGCCAGATGCAGGGCGGCGGTAACAAGGCGATGGGCTTTGGCAAGTCGAAGGCGAAGCTGCTCAACGAAAATCATAACCGGGTGACGTTCGATGATGTCGCCGGTATTGATGAGGCCAAGGAGGAGCTGGAGGAAATCGTTGAATTTCTACAGGACCCTCATAAATTTGAACGTCTGGGTGGCACTATTCCCAAGGGGGCCTTGCTGGTTGGTCCGCCCGGCACTGGTAAAACCCTGCTTGCCCGGGCGATTGCCGGTGAGGCAAACGTGCCGTTCTTTACTATTTCCGGCTCTGATTTTGTTGAAATGTTTGTCGGCGTCGGCGCAAGCCGGGTGCGCGATATGTTCGAGCAGGCGAAAAAGAACTCCCCGTGTATCATCTTCATTGATGAAATAGACGCGGTTGGCCGTCATCGGGGTGCCGGTCTTGGCGGCGGCAATGACGAGCGCGAACAGACCCTGAACCAGTTGCTGGTTGAAATGGATGGCTTTGAATCCAATGACGGGGTTATTCTGGTGGCGGCGACCAACCGTCCGGATGTGCTTGACCCGGCGCTGTTGCGTCCCGGTCGTTTTGACCGTCAGGTGGTGGTCCCCAACCCGGATATTATTGGCCGCGAGAAAATTCTTAAAGTGCATATCAGAAAGACGCCGAAACTGGCCGCCGATGTCAATATCCGCACCATTGCCCGTGGTACTCCGGGATTCTCCGGTGCCGACCTTGCCAATCTGGTTAATGAAGCGGCCCTGCTTGCCGCCCGCAAAGGCAAGCGGGTTATCAGCATGGAAGACTTTGAAGAGGCGAAAGACAAGGTGATGATGGGGGCTGAACGGCGCTCCATGGTGATGAGCGAGGATGAAAAGCGCATGACCGCCTTTCACGAAGCCGGTCACGCACTGGTCGCGGCAAAAAGTCCGGCGTCTGATCCCATTCACAAGGCGACTATCATCCCGCGTGGCCGGGCGCTCGGTATGGTGATGCGGCTGCCGGAACGGGACAGCTATTCCTATGCCAGAGAGAAAATGCACGCCGATCTTGCGGTGTCTATGGGCGGACGCGTCGCCGAGGAAATCTGTTTTGGCTATGACAAGGTATCCTCCGGGGCCTCAAGTGATATTTCCCATGCCACCAGTCTGGCGCGTTCAATGGTAACCAAATGGGGTATGAGCGAGAAGCTCGGCCTGTTGCAATACGGCGATAATCAGGAAGAGGTTTTCCTCGGTCATTCGGTGGCGCGCAGCCATGATGTTTCCGATGAAACCGCGACATTGATTGATGAGGAAATCCGCAGGCTGGTTAATGACGGCTATCAGAATGCCAAGAATATCCTGACCGAAAACCGGGATATCCTTGACAAACTCGGCAATGCGCTGCTGGAATATGAAACCCTGACCGGCGAAGATATTAACAATATTATTGCGGGCAGAGATATTAACAAGGATTTTTCCGATGAGGATAATCCGGAAAATACCTCAAGTGCCGGGTCGGTGCCAAGCAGTGGCAGCAAGACCAAAAAGGACAAGAAAAAGAAGAAGGATAAAAAAGGCAATTTTGATCCGCTGCCCGAAAATTAGGGCTTTGTGAGCCGATGCCTGCGCCCGGCAAAATTTATCTACAGCCCCTGGGGATACTCAGGGGCTTTTCTGCATTACGGGCGGTGAAAGCAGGGCTGGCGCAGTGGCTGGCCGGGGGACCACTGGCTTTCACCATCGTCAGGATTATTGTGCGCAAAGCCGGGGGCTGCGCGGAAGATATACTGGTGCCGGTCAGCGGGCTTGGTCATGATATTGCCGACCTGTCCGCCCTTCAGCAGATGGAAATATCCCGGCGGTTACGGGATATATCTGCTGTACGCCCCGCGCTGAAAGCCGGGGGCAGGATTATTTCAGAGTGGCGTCGGCCCCTGATTCAGGGAATTGTCAATGTCACTCCGGACAGTTTTTCCGATGGCGGACATCATGACCGGCCTGATCAGGCAATAGCGCACGCCCGCAGCTTGATTGCGGCCGGGGCGAACATCATTGATATTGGCGGCGAATCGACCCGGCCCGGCGCCGAAAAAATCTCTGTTCAGCAGGAACTGGACCGGGTCATTCCGGTGATTGAAGGATTGGCAGACCTCGCTGTCCCGCTGTCAATAGACAGTCGCAATGCTGTGGTCATGGCCGCTGCCTTAAAGGCCGGGGCCACCATTGTCAATGATGTCAGCGCCCTGACCCATGACCAAAAATCGCTTGATATGATGGCACGGGCCGATTGCCCGGTGATCCTGATGCATAGTCTGGGCAGCCCTGAGCAGATGCAGCATAATCCTGACTATGATGATGTGGTGCTGGATATCTATGATTATCTGGCGGAACGGCTGGAGATATGCCAGCAGGCCGGTATCGACCGTCACCGTCTGATCATTGATCCGGGGATTGGCTTTGGCAAGACGGTGCAGCATAATATTGACCTGATTAACGGCCTGACCTTGTTTCATGGTCTGGGGGTGGCGCTATTGCTCGGCACATCGCGCAAGAGCTTTATCGGGGCGATTACCGGCGAACCGGTTGCCCGGTCGCGAATGGGGGGGTCGCTGGCCTCGGGGCAGGCCGCTTATGATCAGGGGGTCCAGATATTACGGGTGCATGATGTGGGTGAGAGCCGACAGGCGCGGGATTTATGGATATCCTTGAACGGCTGATATTTTTGCCCTATTATCACCATAGTTACTGTGTTTATATAGTCTGTTCAATATGTGTTAATCCTTAAGTGTTATCAGAGAAATAGCAGAAACAAGAAAAGCAAGAAATCATGGCACGGAAATATTTTGGTACCGACGGGATTCGCGGTAAAGCGAATGAGGGTAATATGACAGCAGAGGTCGCGATGCGGGTGGGCATGGCGGCAGCCAAACATTTTACCAGAGGAGATCATCAGCATCGGGTGGTGATTGGCAAGGATACCCGGCTTTCGGGCTATATGCTGGAGCCGGCGCTGGCCTCGGGTTTTATCTCTCTGGGCATGGATGTGATTATGGTTGGCCCGATGCCGACCCCTGCGGTGGCGATGCTGACCCGTTCGCTGCGCGCCGACCTCGGGGTAATGATTTCGGCCTCTCATAATCCGTTTCAGGATAACGGACTGAAATTATTCGGCCCCGATGGCTATAAACTGTCTGATGAGATCGAGCTGGAAATTGAGCGGCGGATGGATAATGGTTACGCCGATCATCTGGTGCCATCAGAAAGACTGGGCCGGGCGCAGCGGCTGAAAAATGCTGTTGGCCGTTATATGGAATTTGCCAAGAATACTTTTCCGAAGCATCTCAGTCTCGATGGTCTGAAGATCGTCGTCGACTGTGCCAATGGTGCCGCCTACCGTACCGCGCCGAGTGTCCTGTGGGAGCTTGGGGCCGAGGTGGTGGCGGTCGGGGTCAGCCCTAACGGCAAGAATATCAATGACCAATGTGGTTCAACCTGTCCGGAGCTTATTTGTGAAACCGTGGTGCTGCATGATGCCGATATCGGCATTGCGCTTGACGGCGATGCCGACCGGTTGATCATTTGTGATGAAAAGGGCCGGATTATCGACGGCGATCAGTTGATGGCGACGGTGGCAAAACACATGAAAGAGACCGGTGTTCTGCGCGGTGATGCGGTGGTCGCGACCATCATGTCAAATCTCGGGCTGGAGAAATATCTGCACAGCATCGGCGTTAATCTTATCCGCACCCAGGTCGGCGATCGTTATGTGGTTGAGGCCATGCGCGAGCGGAACTTGAATCTGGGCGGCGAACAGTCGGGCCATATTGTGCTGAGTGATTTTGCCACCACCGGCGACGGGCTGATTGCCGCGCTACAGATATTGTCTGTGCTGGTCGCTACTGGAAAGCCGGTCAGTGAGGTCTGTAATTCATATCAGCCCTATCCCCAGCTGTTAAAAAATGTCCGCTACCTGCACGGGACCGATCCGCTGGCCCACAGCCGGGTAAAAGCGGCGATCCGGGACGGCGAAAACCGCCTGAATGACAGTGGCCGTGTGGTCATCCGAAAATCCGGCACCGAACCCGTGATCCGGGTAATGGCGGAAGGTCAGGATGACACGTTGATTGCAACCGTGGTCAATGATATTGTCGCGACCGTAGAAACATTATCAGCGTAAGCCATAGACCAGCCACGATGAACGGAAAAATTTTTGCCATCGCCGGCTCTGATCCCGGCGGCGGAGCCGGGATTCAGGCCGATATAAAGACCATATCTGCCCTTGGCGGTTATGCGATGGCGGCTGTCACCGCATTAACGGTACAGGACACCCGCAGGGTTTATGCCGTGCATCCGGTCCGGGCCGATATTGTCGCGGCTCAGGTGACGACGCTGTTAAAGGATATAACGCCGGACGCGATCAAGGTTGGGATGATGGGCACGGCGGATATCGTTGAGCAGCTTGCGCGGATCTTCGCTGAATATCGTGATATTCCGCTGATTATTGATCCGGTTATGCTGTCCAGCAGCGGCCATCGTCTGCTGGATGACCGGGCCGTGGCTATCATGACGTCGGCCCTTTTCCCCCTGACCCGGCTGATCACCCCCAATCTGGCCGAGGCGGCGGTGCTCACCGGCCATGACAGCATCAACAGCCTTGAGGATATGAGGCAGGCCGGGGAGAAATTGCGCGCTATGGGACCACAGGCCGTCCTGATTACCGGCGGACACCTTGCCGGGGACAGGGTGACCGATGTGCTGGTGACGGCGTCGGGTATTGCTGAATTTTCCAGTCCGCTGATCCCGACACGCCATACCCACGGCACCGGCTGCACCCTGGCTTCCGCTGTTGCCACCGGCATTGGTCAGGGGATGGCGCTGACGGATGCGGTCGCCCGCGCCCATAAATACGTCCATAAAGCCATTGAACAGGCCCCGGGGTTTGGCCATGGTGCCGGGCCGCTGAATCATCTGGTAGCGCTTGATTAATCATTCCACTGGGGATAATATGCTGAAAATATGGTCAATAATAAATAATATGACCAATAATAAATAATACGCCCAATAATAAGTATCTGGATAATTAATAATGAAAAAATATATTTTGACCGGGATAATCCTGTTACTCTCCCCACTGCTCATTAATTCTGCCAGCGCCCAGACGACAAGTCAGTTGAAAGATAAATTTCATCAACTGAATTATGGTTATCTGGCAACCCCGAATGTTTATCGTACCGCCTCCGGGGCGCCGGGATATAAATACTGGCAACAGCGGGCGGATTATAAAATCAATGTGACGCTGGAGGATAAAAAACAGCGGATCACCGGCTCTGAAAAGATCACCTATTATAATAATTCACCCGACAGCCTGAGCTATTTATGGGTACAGCTTGACCAGAATCGCTTCGCCCGTCATTCCGGAGATTATAAATCCGAGATTGCCGCTCACAAGCCAAGGGCATCCTATAAGGCGATGCGCCAGAAGATCTATGAGCAAAGCTTTGCCGGTGGCTATAAAATTTCTGCGGTAACCGATAGTGGTGGTGCGGATATGAAATATACTGTCAATGATACCATGATGCGGATTGATCTGCCGACGCCGCTGCGCCCGGGCGAAAATTTGAGGTTTTCCATTGACTGGTCTTACAATATTCCCAATGCTAAAATAATCAACTCCCGCGGCGGTAAGGAATATTTTAAAAAAGGCAGCGACTATATTTATGAAATAAGCCAATGGTATCCCCGGATGGCGGTCTATTCAGATTATGATGGCTGGACCAACAAACAGTTTCTGGGCGGCGGGGAATTTACCCTCGAATTCGGCAATTTTGATGTCTCCATTACCGTTCCGGCCGATCATGTGGTGTCGGCAACCGGTGTCCTGCAAAACCCGCGGGAGGTTCTGACCAAACTTCAGCGACAACGGCTGCGACAGGCCAGAACCGCGAAAAAACCGGTGATGATCATTACTGCCGGGGAAGCCGCTAAAAATTTAACCAAACGGGCGACAACCACCAAGACATGGCATTTCAAGGCGAAAAATGTCCGTGATTTCGCTTTTGCCTCATCGCGCAAATTCCTGTGGGATGCTCAGGGGTATTTGCAACCGGGG
>JAADGA010000232.1 GCA_013152615.1 Alphaproteobacteria bacterium | reverse complement strand
AAACCATTCCTGAAACAGCTCGCAGTCCATATCGCCAAGCTTCTCCCGGCTGAAATCAACCTTCCACACCAGAAAAGGCCGTCCGGAAATATCGACCGCCGCCCGGCTGCAGCATTCATCCATTGGAATGAGCGCGGCCCCGTAACGGCTGATGCCGCAATAGTCACCGAGTGCCTGCCTGAGCGCCTGACCAAGAATAATACCGACATCCTCGACCGTATGATGGCCATCAATATGAAGATCGCCCCGGGGGCGTGGATTGTCAGATCAATCAGGCTGTGACGGCTGAGCTGTGCCAGCATATGATCAAGGAAGCCAATGCCGGTTTTAACATCATAAATGCCCTGTCCGTCAAGATTGACCGAAACCGTAATTTCTGTTTCCCGGGTTTTGCGTGTGCAGGTGGCTTGGCGCATATTTGCTCTCCACTGATCATTGAGTTTGAGGCAACATATAGCAGCAGTCGGTTAAAAAACCAACAAAACTAAAAAAATCGTCTTTGCCCTTGACCATGCCGCCATAATTCCCCAAATGTGATGGGATATATTTCACAAAAGGCATTAATCATATGGCGGAAGAAAAAAACGGCTGGCGCGGCACTACTATCATCAGTGTCCGCAAGGGCGACAGAGTGGTGATCGCCGGTGACGGTCAGGTATCATTGGGTGACACCGTGATCAAGGCCAATGCGCGCAAGGTCCGCGCCCTTGGCGATGGCAATGTGGTTGCCGGTTTTGCCGGTTCGACCGCCGATGCCTTCGCCCTGTTCGAACGGCTTGAGGGCAAGCTGGAGCGCTATAACGGCCAGCTATTGCGGGCCTGCGTTGAAATGGCCAAGGACTGGCGCACTGACCGCTATCTCCGGCGGCTTGAGGCGATGATGATCGTGGTAGACCGCGAGGTCAGTCTGGTGCTGACCGGCAACGGCGATGTCCTTGAATCGACGGACGGTATTCTTGCCATCGGCTCCGGCGGCAATTACGCTCTGGCCGCCGCCCGCGCGCTGGTTGATCAGGAGCTTGACGCGGAACAGGTGGCACGCAAGGCGATGGCCATTGCCGCCGATATTTGTGTCTATACCAATAATAATCTGACTGTTGAAATACTGGATATAAAATGACTGCTTTTACCCCGCGCGAAATTGTCGCTGAACTCGATCGTTATATCATTGGCCAGAGCCAGGCCAAACGCGCCGTCGCCATCGCACTGCGCAACCGCTGGCGCCGCCATCAGCTGGACGAGGAGATGAAAGAGGAGGTGCTGCCGAAGAATATCCTGATGATCGGCCCGACCGGGGTTGGCAAGACCGAGATTTCACGCCGTCTGGCCAAGCTCGCCAATGCCCCCTTTGTCAAGGTTGAGGCAACTAAATTTACCGAAGTCGGCTATGTTGGCCGCGATGTCGAACAGATCATCCGTGATCTGGTGGAAATTGCCATTGACATTGTCCGCGACACCAAACGCACCCAGGTTGCCGCCAGAGCGGAACTCAGCACTGAGGAACGCATCCTCGACGCGCTGGTCGGCGAAACCGCCACCACCGAAACCCGGCAGAAATTCCGTAATATGCTGCGTGAAGGCCTGCTTGATAGCAAGGAAATTGAGGTTGATGTGGTTGAAAGCACCGCATCGGGCATGCCGTCCTTTGAAATACCCGGGTTGCCCGGAGCCAGCATGGGCATGATTAATCTTAACGAGATTATGGGCAAGGCAATGGGGCCAAAGACCGAAAAAAAGAAAATGACGGTAGAAGAAGCCACTGAAATCCTCAAGGCGGACGAGACCGACAAGCTGCTCGACGATGACAGTCTGATCAAGGAAGCACTGAAAACCGCCGAGCAATCCGGTATTGTTTTCCTGGACGAGATTGACAAGATTGCCGGGCGTGAAGGCCGCAGTGGCGGCGAGGTCAGCCGCGAAGGGGTTCAACGTGACCTGCTGCCGCTGATCGAAGGCTCGATCGTCGCCACCAAATACGGCCAGATCAAAACCGACCATATCCTGTTCATCGCCTCCGGGGCCTTCAGTCTGGCCAAACCGTCCGACCTGCTGCCGGAACTTCAGGGCCGACTGCCGATCCGGGTCGAACTGCGCGCGCTGACCGAACAGGACTTCAAACATATCCTGATCGAGCCGGATTTCAGCCTGATCAAGCAATATGTCGCCCTGCTCAAGACCGAAAATGTCACGCTGGAATTTACCGACAGCGGCATCGGCGCCATCGCCAAACTGTCGGCGGAAATCAACCGCAGTGTCGAAAATATCGGCGCTCGGCGGCTGCATACGGTGCTGGAACGGGTGCTGGATAATATCAGCTTTGATGCCACCGAGAAAACAGGGACAGAAGTTATGATCGACGAAGCCTATGTCACCGACCATATCGGCGATCTGGCCGACACCTCAGACCTGTCGAAGTTTATTTTATAGGAAATTTTATTATAAGGAGTTTACAACCATGCTAACCAAAATCTGCCCTACCTGCGGCTGCTCACTGATAAGGCTGGGCATTACGGATCAACAGTCCGAGCAACTGACCTTCGGGGGTATCCAATATTTCTTTTGCTGTCAGGGCTGCAAGGATATTTTTCTGAAAGATCCGGAATCATTTATCAAGGAGATTGCGGATATGCATGTTTGCCCGGTCTGTCTGGCCGAAAAACCAACGGCCTATACCGTATCGCTGGATTACAAAAATCAACAAATTTATTTCTGCCGTTGTCCGTTTTGTATGGAGACATTCAAGAAAGACCCGGACTATTATCTTGATCGATTGGCTGGCAAGACTGACTTCAAGGGGTTGTTTGACGATCAGGAAAAAGCATGTTGCCACTGAAAATGCTCGGTTCGAAGATCTGATCCTGCCTCGATAAAGACCGCAAAACATCCTGCCGGACCGAATTGCTGCCTGATCAAATAACATATTACTCTGGGCCTTATATTACTCTGGACCTTATAATATCGGCGACCTGGCCGACACCTCCGACCTGTCGAAGTTTATTTTATAATTCTTGCGTAAATTACGTAATTTATGTATAATGGGTAAATATTTTACTCAGGAGACATGAATTATGCCAACCGTAACCGCCTCTGAATTCCAGAAAAACTTTGGTGCCTTTAAAGAGGCCGCCCAGCGTGAACCGGTCCGGATCACCAGCAATGGCCGCGAAAGTGTGGTGCTGATCTCTGCCGCCTCTTTTGCCGAATACCAACATTTTAAAAACCAGAAATATGCCTACGGCGGCGAGGTTAGCGAAGAATTCAATAAAGACCTCGACCAGTTCATGGAAGAACATAAAGTCGTTCTGGAAGGTCTTGCCAAGTGAACGATAACGCTGAGCCAGTTTGGATTAACAAGCAACAGGTCATATCTCTCCAGAAGCGAA
>JAADGA010000231.1:2523-5668 GCA_013152615.1 Alphaproteobacteria bacterium | reverse complement strand
GATAACAACAATAATCAACGGTATCAGAATCATTGCTTCGGTTGATTGCCGGGATATTATTTTTTGGTGGTTTTACGGCCGAATTCTGCCTTGTAGGATTTAATAAATGTCTCAAACCCGGCCACACTGGCAATGGATTTTATCAATTGGCGGGGGTCACTGCCTGTGCGCTGCTGCGCCGCGGTGATAACGTCGAACATATCCCGGTACGGGCCGTTATCCATGCGGGTTTTGTATTTATCCCGCAGGATCTTTATCCCGGCCTTGTCCTTTTCCATCACATAGGCCACAGACAACCGCAGCACCGACAGTTGCTCCGTTGAATTGAGCGCGGCATTGTCTTTATAACGGCGGCGTAACATCCTGTTTTCATGACGGATATATTTGCCCCACTCTTTTGATTTCCAGTATATGTCGGAGCGCATATCCTCGGCTACCGGGGTATTATATCCTTCAATCAGGACCTCGGCCTCCTCATAGCGGCCAAGTTCGACCAAGGCCCGGCCCTCGATCATCCGGCGATGATCCTGAACATCATTCGGGATTTGCGAATCACGGGTTGCCCGCAGAATTTCCAGCGCTTTTTCCGGTTTTGAATCCATAAGATAGATCATCGCAAGCCGGGCCGCCACCACTGACTGCGCCCCGCCCTTAAGCCGGAACATCACCTGATGACTGAGCAGCTTTGCCGCCTCGCCGAGCAGATCAAGAGACACCAGCCGGTCCGCAAGCCGCCGGGTCATGGTATCGCCGTCCCGGCCCAGTGGAATCAATTCACGGAATTCGGAATAGAGCGCCACCGCCTTGATCGGATCAAGCGTATCGGCCCCGCCCTTCAGGAATAAATCGCGGTATATCAGGCTCATTTTCTTGGCCAGAGCCGCCGTCTCTTTTGAATCCTTGAAAAAGGTTACCGCCAGTTTCAGGGTCCTCAGTCCGGTGTTGAATTCCTTTTCCTGAACATAAAGATCGCCCAGCCGGGATAATAATTTCAGCTCAAAATTATCGCCGCGCCACGAGAAGCGTAATTTTTCAAACTGGTCAACGGCTTCGGGTACGGTTATTTTTTTATTTTTCAAATCCATGTTGATCAGATCAAATTCCGCCCATGCCGCCGTCTGCCGCACCCCGGCCTTGACAATTTTCCGCAAGGATTCCTCGGCCTTGAGCGGATCGCCATTATCGCGATCGAGGGCCGCACGCCAATAGTCCACCCTTGTCATTTCCGCCGCGCTCAGCGGTAATTTCTCCAATAATGACAAACTGAATTCGACAAAATCATTATTGGACAATTCATAGGCGGAATGGGTGGCCGCAAATAAAAACCGTATCCGGTTATGGGGATCATACAGAGCAAGGATATCCGAACCTTTTTCATAATCCGCAAAGGCCCGTTTATAATTTCCCAGCGCATCATTGGCCACCGCCCGCCATAAAAACGCATCCTTTTCCGTCGATAACCTCTTGTTATGCAGCAGCTTGTCGCCCGCTTTAAACCGCCGCATCAGAATATTGGTAACCGCCAGAACGATGCGGAATTCAGGGCTGTCAAGCAGCTTGGGTTCATCCTCATGCATCACCGTCAACACGCCGTAGGATTCTCTTATCCGGCCATTAGCCAGATAAAATCTGGCCAGCCGCCACCGGGCCTTGTCCCGGTTGGCATCGGTCGAATTGGACAGCTGATAAAGCAATTCATGTTCATTGGCATGGTAATCGCCACCTTTAAGCGGTCCCTGAGCCCATTTGGCAAAATCAACAAGTTTGCGACTATCCGCCATCCCCGGCGGCGGTTTTAGCGCAAAACCGGTTATCTCCGAAAATTTACTGTGGCTAAGGGCCAGACCGTCTGTGGATGAAATACTGATGCCGTCGCTGGTTTTATCCACATTCAGGTTATCGGCAATCAGGGTGATGGCAATGCCCTGTGCCGTTGCCAGAGAGTCGAATTTCACAAATTTCCGGGCCTGCAAAACCCCCTGTGAAACCGCCATCACCGGAACAACCGCGATCTCGTCACCGACAACGGGGTCCCTTAGCCTGAGAACCGAACCAGCATCCTTGAGCGCATAAAAGAACTGTACGCCCTTATGATCGATCATCGGGCGCTGACCGCTGTGAATGGTAGCCATTGGCAGAACACGGCTATTCTCCAGACTGACATACCATTCCGCACCAACTTTGCGCACCTTTACATTCTGACCCGGGGCGACCTTATACATCAAAATTGTCATCGACGGATTGTCAATCTGGCGTGCCGACAGAATGCGCGGGCCGTAAAAAAGATTGAGATCACTCTGATCAACCGTCTTTTTAGCATCAAAAATAACCCATAAATGATTATAACGAATGAAGACTGCGGCGGCGACCTCGCCTTGCCACGGATAATTCAGGCTGATGTTATGCGATGTCCGCCGAACGGTTACCTTGAGGCTGGTTCCGTCGGAGCGGGGGCGAAAATTTACATGGCTTTCGGCAGTGCTGTCCGGGATCGCCTGACGGATGACCGGCTGCCGCGCGGCGCGCGCGCTGGTCCCCGCCGTACCAGCCGCCGTCCCGAGAATATCAAAAGCAATTTTGGTGCCGTAACGCGATACCCGCAGCCGGCCCGGCTTACCCACCGCCAGGGTAACAATCAGCTTGCGGCCCCTGATCCGGTATCGCGGGTCGGCCATATAAACCATTGGATCTGTGGCCAGGGTTCCCCACTCGGGAATGCTGGCGTTATCAAAAATAATCGTCAGTTTGTGGTTCTTAAGTTTTGCGCGGTATTGCACCTGTTGCTGCCAGTCAAAAACAATCCGGCTGAAGGTGTCATGATCGCCGAAACGTACTGCTACCGTCCCCGTCCTTTGGCCAGTCCCCTGTCCTGTCCTTTGACCTGTCTCTTGCCCTGTCGCTTGTCCAATCGCTTGGGCAAAGCCTGACAGCGGATACAGGCTAACGAGTAAAATCATGGTGGTCAGCCGGAACAGCCGCCCTATCCGGGGGATAAACTGACCCGCTATTGTCTGATCCCTGCCGATCATATCATTTCCCCGATCCACTCTGGTCCCGATCCATGCTATCAATAAATATATCGACGCGCCGGGCCAGCTTATAGCGCTGGTTCAGCGGGATCGTCTTGTCCAGATCATTGAACCGG
>JAADGA010000231.1:0-2493 GCA_013152615.1 Alphaproteobacteria bacterium | reverse complement strand
CGCAATAGTATGGCTATAGCCCGCCTGTTTGATCAGGCGGGCCACCGACAGCGCCCGAACCAGAGATAATTCCCAGTTCGTCGGATAGGTTTTACCGCTGGTAGGGGTTGGATCGGTATAGCCAACGACGGTAATTTTATTTTTGATCGGTTGCAGGGCGTCCCCCAGTTCCTGCATCGATCGATAGGACCCTGCCGAAAATTCGGCCTGACCTTTTTTAAACAGCAGGTCTGTCGGCAGGGTAATCGACAGCCGCCCGCCATGCAGCCTTATCTTGCTGAGACGCAGGATCGGGTCATATTGCAGCTTTTCCTCAAATATTTTTTTCAGATACGGCAGGCTGAGGGCCTCTGTCTGCGCCACCAGAGCCGTATCGGCGTTATGCCAGTTTTTCTGTTCTATGTGGGCCGGACTCCGGTTCAGATTCTCACTCAGGGATTTTACCGCCGCCTGCCATTGGGATATCTGGACCGAGCTCATGGAAAACATCAGGACAAAAAAGGTCAGTAACAGCGACAAAAGATCAGCGAAAATAATCAGCCAGCTCTCGCCAGCGGCCTTTCTTGGCGGTGGCCCCGGATCAAAAATCATCGCCCGCCCCCGTTATTCTTCTCTGGTGCCTTTTGAACCGGTGCCTTCTGAGCCGGTTTTCGTCGTCCGCTCAGGCTCTGAACAACAGCCGACACCTGACGGGTATAAAATGTCAGGGTCATGCGGTCTTGCACCCCGGTAGTGATTCCTACGGAAATCTGATTGCCGGCAACCCCCATTTTTTTAAGCTGCGGCGCGAAAGCCCCGGCCCGCAGAATAGTAAGGTTCTTCCAATATTCCGGACCTTGCGGCAAGGCCTTTCCCGAAGAGACGGCGATCTTGATTTCCCGCCTTTCACCAACGTCACCGTCAGACAGGAATTTTGCCAGTCGCTGCAAAAATTTCTTCTGGTCAGGCCGGAAGATACTTGTGCCGCGCTCAAACAGGTCGCTGGTCTTGAAATCGACCTTGAGGACACTGCCGCCTTCGGTCGGGAATCTGCCATCAAAGCCGATCAGAGAGGCAAAAACCCCCTGAATTTGTTGATAAAATTCATCATTCGGCGTTACCGCATCCTTGCTCGCCAGGATATCAATAAAATCAGCCTTGGGCGCGTAAGGATTCCTGAACGCCCGGGTAACACTTTCTGTCGCGGCATTGACTTTATTTTGAACCTGATTCGAAATTGAATTCAGCACAACAAAAAAAGCCAGTACAATCAGATACAAGGAAACAAAAAGCCCGGTGGTATCATTACCGGTAATCTTTGCCCCGGTAATGTTATCTGACGACTTTCTTCTTTCCGCAGGATCAGGTAATCCCGTGCTGTCAAAAATCTTGCTCATCTTTCCAGAAGGTTCCTCGGGTGTTTCCTGGGGTTTCAGCCAACATTAACCATTATCAAGCCCGAGCCTATATAATATTGGCGCTACAATCAATCAAAGCTGTCAAATAAAGCGTCTATGGCATCCTGATCATTACCGGTTACCTGACATTGCGGCCCCGCCAGCAGGTCCTGTTTCATGCCGGCAGACGCCGCGTCATCACTACCGTCACTGAAAGAATCAGTGTCACCGATAGTCCGGGCGAGCATCGCCAGTTTCTCTTCCAGATATTTCAGGGTATTGACGACTTTGGTCACCCGCTGGCCGGTAATATCCTGAAAACTGGAGGCCTCGAAAATATGGGTTGAGATCGCCATCAGCTTTTCGCCGGTTTCCCCATCCACAGACGCCGCCAGTTCCGACAATTCCTCTGCCGAATCCATAATTCTGGACGCGGCCTCCTCGGTCGCCAGCAGAACATGGTCCAGTTGATCACTGGCTTCGGGAATCTTGTTTTCGCTCAGATGCTTGGGATGAATTTCAACCAGATCCGCTTTGGTTTGCTCAATATGATTGAGTAAATCCCGCAGTTCATCCTGAAAATGGCTCTCCTGCAGGTCAAAATCACCCTCGAACGTTCCCATGACCTCACCAACAATTGAGGTTACCGCGGAAACCTCGACCACATTATCCATTTTCTTCCGGACATTTTCAATTCTGTCCTCCAGTGAAACCTTGTTTAAATGCATCTTTGCCTCACACTGTTTATCACATTCCATATAACCCTGAGCCAGTGACTATAGCTTCCCCGGGTTAATAGCTGGTAAATTCCATGATTTTTCAATGATGCCCCTTCCCCCGGCCTATCCTTCAATTTTGGGTAATTTATTTCTGGTGGCGAGGTTAACCGTCAGCTTTTTAGCCTTGTCGAGGTTCATTTTTGCCATGATAGGGCCCATTTTTCTTTCCTGCATATTTTCGACAATGGCCAGCAACACCTTGTCATCAAGGTCGTTGAAAATCTTGGCGGCATCCCTCGGTTTCATTGCGGAATAGATTTTGACCAGACTGTCAAGCTGAGCTTTTTTCATGAGGTCGTGGCGCTTCAGGGGCATTCGCATAACTGTCCCCCTTGGGT
>JAADGA010000230.1 GCA_013152615.1 Alphaproteobacteria bacterium | reverse complement strand
ATCATTTGATGCCATATTCGCCGTCAGCGACGCCATCGCTCTCGGGGCAATAAAGCAGCTCGCCGAACAGGGGGTGCGGGTGCCCGAAGATGTCGCCGTCAGTGGCTATGACGATATTCCGATATCGGCCTTTTGCACCCCGTCCCTGACCACGATCCGCCAGAATACCGGTGAAGGCGGACGCCAGCTGGTGAAATGCCTGATGACCCAGCTCACCGGACAACAGGCCCAGTCAGTAATACTGGATGCGGAACTTATTATCCGTCAGTCGAGCGGCGGATGAGGCTCACCGTAAAATAGCGCCCGGATCAATTTTTGCCACTTCGCTAAAGACCACATCGGCCCGGGTGAGAATATTACGGTCACCAATACCGATCGCATACATACCGGCGGCCTTGATTGAGGCAATACCGGCGACCGCATCCTCTATGCCGACACAATCTTCGGGCGCGACATCCAGTTCACGGGCAACGGTCAGGAAGATTTCCGGATCGGGCTTGGGCCTGCGGATCAGTCGGGCGTCTGCGATATAATCAAATTTAGCCGTCAGACCAAGACGATCAAGCACAAACCCCGCATTCTTGCTGGCCGAGGCCACCCCAATCCGGATATTACCCCTGCGCAACTGCTCGAGCAGCGCCCCGACCCCGGGAAACATATTCTCCGGCGACATTGCCGCAATCAACGTCTGATACTCGGCATTCTTCTGATCACACAGATATTTTTTCTCCTGATCGCTATAGTCGCGTTCCCCCCGGGCGAGAATCATTTCGAGCGACGCCATGCGCTCAATGCCCTTCATCTGCTCGTTATCCTGCTGATCAAAGGGGATATCAAGCCACAGCGCCAGACTTTTCCATGCCTGAAAGTGAAAGACGGCGGTATCGGTTATAACGCCGTCAAGATCAAAAATAACCGCTTTGACCGTCATTTCGTGGCCGCCATTTTCAGAGTCCGGGGCCGGTCCAGCGCTAGCATGATTTTTTGATCATCATGGTAAATCTCGATTTTCTCACCCGCAATCAATTCATAGGTTACCAGATTCTGGTGAATTAACAGCCGCAGTTGGCACCCTCTGAATTTCAGGCAGAAGCCATATTCCGGCCAATCATCAGGCCGCGACGGCCTGAAGGTCAGCCGGCCATCCCTGACCCGCA
The DNA here is from genome assembly GCA_013152615.1 of Alphaproteobacteria bacterium. Classification (GTDB taxonomy): domain Bacteria; phylum Pseudomonadota; class Alphaproteobacteria; order Sphingomonadales; family Emcibacteraceae; genus Paremcibacter. Next base: position 1,997 of record JAADGA010000230.1, on the reverse strand, counting down.
TCCCGGCAAAGCCGTTAACCACAGACATCCATGATCCGGCCATGCACGCGGTGTGCAAACCATATTCACTGTTATGATGATGATTATCCAGATCCATTCTGACACTCTGCTGAAAAAACGCATAGGAGCGCTGATATAACCCCACTTCGGCATATTCAATGCCGTGGATACAGGCCGACAGGGTCGAGTCATGGGTGGTTATCGGGTCGTAATAATCAAGATTACGCCGTTTCAGATCCAGCGGAAAATACTCCCCGCACAGGAACATCGCCAGAATAACATCCGCCTGTTTCAACACCTGATGGCGGTAAATAACCAGCGGATGATAATGCAGCAGCAACGGATAGTTAGCTTTGGGAATATTAGCAAAATCCCAGTGCGGTTTATCCAGAAACCCGTCATTCTGCGGATTAATTTTAAGCTTGTTATCATAAGGCAGATACATTTTACCGGCGATTTCGGCCCATAGCTGGATTTCATCCGCCGTCAGCGAGATTTGCCCACACAGCGTCTGAAACGCTTCCGGGGCTTCGCTCGCCAGCCTGCGGGCAATAGTTACCGCCGTCTGAAGATGCCGCTGCGCCATAATATTGGTATAGAAATTATTATCCACCAGCGCGGTATATTCATCAGGCCCGGTAACCTCATATATGCAGAATTGTCCGCCATGCCGTTGTGAAAACCGGCCAATTCCGGGCCAGATCCGCGCCGTTTCAAACAGCATCTCCGCGCCATACGCCACCATAAATGACCAGTCACCAGTGACCTCAAGATATTGATTTATCGCATAGGCAATGGCGGCGTTGATATGATACTGCGCGGTGCTGGCCGGGAAATAGGCCGAACATTCATCGCCGCCGATGGTGCGCCACGGATAAAGTGCGCCCGTCTCATGGGATAATTGGCGTGCGCGTCTGCGGGCATGGGGCAATATCCGGTAACGATATTCCAGCAATTTCCGGGCAATTTCCGGGTTGGTAAACAGCAGAAAAGGAATGATGTATATTTCCGTATCCCAGAAATAATGGCCGTCATAACCCGGGCCGCTTAATCCCTTGGCCCCGATATTACAGCGGCCATCCCGGCCAACCGACTGAAAAATATGGAAAAGATTAAAATGCATACCCTGTTGCGCCAGCGAATCACCGGCAATATCAATATCGGAATCATGCCAGAAATCCGCCAGCATATGCTGATGCCGGGCAAGCAATTCCTCAAATCCGCTGGCCGCGGCCGCAGACAGAATTTGGCGGGCCTGCTGTCTCAGATCGGCATGATCAGCACTGTCCTGATGAATATAGGCGACATATTTCAGCAAGGTAACCGGTTTACCCTGTTCGGCCTGACACTCATATACCGTCCCGATCAGATCAGGATTGATGATTTCACCCGTTGTTTTTACCGCAGGCGAAATAAATATATCTTTAAAAGCCGAACATATTTCCACCGCGCTGCCCCGGACCTTATGGCGGAAATAGCCCTCACCCGCACAGAGACCGCTGTCGGTCAGGTCAAGACCATGCTCAATCGAAGGCGTTCCGGTGCGCGGGTCGTCTGCCGTGTCCGGACCCTGTTCCTTGTGATCATAACGGTTGTCGAGCGCGGAATGAATCGCAATCACCCCGAAAAAATTCAGCGGGGTGACGGTATATTGCTGCACCATCAGATTCTGATTGCTAAGAGAGACAAAACGGCGACTTTGAACCTGTATCTTCAGGCCGGACGGTGATGTCCATTCCGTCCGGCGACAAACCAGTCCCCGACGCATATCCAGATAGCGCAGATGATCATCAACGGTGCCACCCGGGGACATAAATTCTTCCTTACCCAGAAACAAGCGGATGGATTTACCGTTTGGAATCCGGACCATTTTATCATTATGGCTGGCAAAACCGGGGGCAGTTTCACCGTAAGCGATTGCTTCCTTTTCATAAACGCCGTTGAGATACGTCCCTTCACAGGAGGGATCGCTGCCGAAAACCCCCTCTTCCAGCGTG
>JAADGA010000229.1 GCA_013152615.1 Alphaproteobacteria bacterium | reverse complement strand
AAGCCGCTGGTAATTTTCCGTGCCGGTCTTCATGGTGGCAGCAGCGGCATCATCGAGACTGCGGATTTTACGGGCCGGACGTCCGACCCATAATTCCCGCCTGCCCGCCCTCTTGTTCGGACTGAGCAAAGCCCCGGCGGCAATCATGGCCTCAGATTCAATATAGCAGCCATCCATGGTTACCGCGCCGAGACCGACAAACCCCCGGTCCTCAATGATGGTGCCGTGAATCATCGCGCCATGACCGATCAGGACATCGTCGCCGATACGGGTTGCCGCCCCGCCGCCTTCGACATGAACAACGGTGCCATCCTGAATATTTGTCCGCTTGCCGATGCGGATGCTATTGACATCGCCCCTGAGCACGCAGTTAAACCAGATACTGGACTGATCACCAATCTCGACATCACCAATGATACGCGCCCCGGGGGCGACAAAAACACCCGACCCGAGTTGCGGCCAGATGCCGTCAAAGGGATAGAGCTTGCCCCCGCCGGGTGCCGGTCTGAAATGATCCTTTGTCATGATATACTCCCTTATATACTCCCTTGGGAACTTACGGAAATAACGGCGCCTGTTCCAGTGACAGACTTTCCCTGAAGCCAAACATGATATTCATATTCTGGATCGCCTGCCCCGACGATCCCTTGATCAGATTATCGATCGCCACCACCAGAATTGCCCGCCCCGGCACCCGGTCGGCATACACCCCGATCAGACACTGGTTGGAGCCTCTGACATGGCGGGTGGCCGGGACCACATTTTCGGCAACAACATGAACAAAAGTCTCATCATGATAGGCGTCATTCAGGCTGGCCCTGAGGTCGGCAACCGTCTCTCCCGCCCGCAGTGAAACATAAATGGTTTCCAGCTCGCCCCGGTTCATCGGCACCAGATGCGGGGTGAACGTCACCATCATATCTTCACCGGCCGCACATGATAATTCCTGCTCGATTTCCGGAGAATGACGGTGGGTGGCAATAGCATAAGGGTGCATGCCTTCCGATACCTCGGTGAACAGGTTGGCCTCTGTCGTCGCCCGTCCGGCACCACTGACCCCGGATTTAGCGTCAATGATAATGCCGTCACGATTGATTTTATTGTCTTTCAGCAGCGGGAGCAGCGCCAGCAGGGCCGCGGTCGGATAGCAGCCCGGACAGGCAACCAGACGGGCCTTGGCAATATCGTCCCGGTAATATTCACTCAGACCGTAAACCGCCTCTTTCTGCAGCTCGACCGCCTGATGATATTCGCCGTACCACCGGGTATAAACCTCGCTATCGCGCAGCCTGAAATCCGCGGACAGATCAATCACCTTGACCGATCCCTTGATGGCATTGGCATAATCTTCCGCGCGCTCAATGATCATTTCATCAATGAAGCCATGGCCGGTTTCGTGCAGTATCCCCTTGATAATTTTCTGTGAAGTGGCATGGGGCAGCGCGCAAAAAATCACGTCCAGCTCCAGCCCCGGCCATTCAACGTCGGCAATGGCCATCAGGTCCGGCAAACCAAGCCCGGTCAGATGGGGAAAGACGGTTTCAATCGGCTGCCCGGCCTTGCGATCGGCGGTAATGAGAATTATTTCCACATGGGGATGACGCGCCAGCAGACGAATAAGCTCCGCCCCGGTATAGCCACTGGCCCCCAAAATTGCTGCTCTGATTTTTTTCGGCATATTTATCCTTTATCCTTAATTGATAAATCATAACGTCTTCTGCCTTATAAGCCACTCAGGGTAAAATTCAAAATTATATGAGCAGAATCGGAGCTTCCGGCTGCTTGCATCCGCGCTGATGAAAAAAATTCCGGCATAAAAGCCCGGATTAATCACCCGGTTAATCACTCAGGGTTAATCACTCAGGGCCAATTACTCAAGGTTAATTACTCAGGGTCAATTACTGGCGTCGGTTGACCAGATCGTCATAATCCTTCATCATCATTTTACAGACATCACCGACGACAAAATTATAGGGACCGATTTCGGCGAGCGGGGTCACTTCTGCGGCGGTTCCGGTAAGGAACGCCTGCTCGAATTCGGCCATTTCCTCGGGCATGATAACGCGCTCAACCACCGCAATGCCGCGCTTTGCGGCCAGATCAATCACCGTGCGACGGGTGATGCCATCAAGAAAACAATCCGGCGTCGGGGTATGCAGCACACCGTCTTTCAGAAAGAAAATATTGGCCCCGGTTGCCTCGGCCACCTGACCGCGATAATCCAGCATCAGGGCGTCATTATAGCCATGCTCCACCGAGGCATCCTTGCACAGCGAGGCGATCATATAAAGACCGGCGGCCTTGGCATGAACCGGTTCGGTTGCCGCCGACGGCCGGCGCCATTTGGCTATCTCAAGCCGAAGCCCCCTGAGCCGCGCCTCTTCGCCGAAATAGGACGGCCATTCCCATGAGGCGACGGCAAAATGAATTTTTGAGCCCTTGGTCGCGACCCCCATCATCTCGGACCCGCGCCACGCAATCGGACGGACATAGGCATCTGTCAGGCCGTTAGCCGCGACCACGTCAATTGATGCCTGATCAATCTGGTCAAGGCTGTAGGGGATGTCAAAACCGAGGTGATGGCCTGAATCAATCAGGCGCTGCGAATGCTCGCGTAATTTAAAAATCTCGCCGCCATACGCCCGCTCGCCTTCAAAAACACTGCTGGCATAATGCAGCGCATGGGTCAGGACATGGACTTTGGCATTCCGCCACTCGACCATCTGGCCGTTAAACCATATAACACCGTCACGATCGTCGAATCCTGTGGAGGGCATTTGAAACCTCTATATAATAATATTTAACATAACAGTTGATACAGCTAACATGATAATTTTGTCAACATGAGTGATATATTTATTAGTGGGGGGAGTATCCCCCGTCTCTTAAAAAAATCCCTTAAAAATCTCTAATCCGCCAGTTCGCGTGAGCGCTGAACAGCGGCCTGAACAGCTTGCCCCATCAGTTTCTCCAGACCGTCTGCCGCCATCAGCATTTTCAGCGCGGCCTCGGTCGTCCCCTTGGGGCTGGTGACATTCTTTCTAAGCTGAGCCGCATCCTCTGCTGACTGTTCGAGCAACGCCCCGGCACCAAAAATGGTATGCCGCGCGAGCTTCGCCGCCAGTTCCGGATCAAGTCCGGCCTGCTCCCCGGCCTGTGCCAGCGCCTCCGCCAGATAAAAGACATAGGCCGGGCCGCTGC
>JAADGA010000228.1 GCA_013152615.1 Alphaproteobacteria bacterium | reverse complement strand
GATCGATCTTCCCATATCAAGGTCATTATCCATAGGGCTGTCCTTTGCCGCTCTTAATCAGGATGGTTTTGTCAAGAATCTGGGCGGCGGCCCCAACCTGAGCGATACCGATGCGCGGGTGGGACGCATTGTTATTGATTATCATCCCAATGAGAAATTCTCCGCTATCGTGATGGCGGATGCCACCCGAAGGCGGGAACAGGCCCGGGCACAGAAATTGCTGCGTTATAATCCCGCGGCACCGGCACCGACATTCGGGCCGTTTGCGGCTCTGGGGGTTGGAACATATGACAGCCGCTTTATGGCCGGGGGGCCGTTCACCACCAATCAGGGGCAGAAGGCTTACGCCAAGTCAAATCTGGATCTTTATGGCCTGTCGCTGACAATGAAATATGATTTTGGCGATTTCTCAGTCAAATCCATTACCGCATACCGGACATTCAAAAGTAAATTCGGCCGGGATTCGGATAATTCCCCCTTTACCATTGTTGAAACCATTGATGTGATGCACCACAATCAATTCAGTCAGGAATTTCAGGTCAGCGGCCTTGCGCTAAAGGATAACCTGAAATGGCTGCTCGGGGCGTTTTATTTCCATGAAGACGGCAGTGATAAAAATACCGTCCTCGTTCCCATATTCAATATTATCAGTGGCGGCGACGCGAATAATGACAGCCGGGCGGTTTTCGGCCAGGTGACCTATGACGTCACGACAAAGATGTCGCTGACTTTCGGCGCCCGCTATACCGCTGAAACCAAAAGATTTCTGCCGGATCAATATGTCAGCTTTAACAAATATACCATTCCGGTTTTCGGCGGTGCCGGATTTGTCAACGGACAACGTATATTACCCTATGTCGAATCCAGCCGTGATTTTAATAATTTCTCCCTGATGGGAAGCCTGAATTATAACTGGACCGATACCCTGATGACCTATCTGTCTTACTCCGAAGGCTATAAGAGTGGCGGCTTTAATCAACGGGTCTTCCCGCCGCGCGGCAAACCGGGATCATTCGAGCCGGAAAATGTTTCGGTGTATGAGGCGGGCTGGAAATGGACCAATGATGCCGATACTATTCGCTTTAACGGTGCCGGATTTTATACCGATTATACCAATATACAGGTCAAGATAATCGACGTCATCGCGCCGGGAACCGGGAATGCCGCCAAGGGCCGGATTTATGGCGGTGAAATGGAGCTGCATGCATTGCTGACACCGGAACTTTCGTTACAGTTATCCGCAGGCTATCTGAATACCCGATATACCGCATTTGCCGCTAATTTTGATCCGTCACAGGGGATCAATACCAACAGCAGCTTTGTCGATTCCCCCAAATGGTCATTATCCGGTTCCCTGTCATATGTGGTTCCGGTATCAAGCTATGGCGATATCAGCTTTCGCGGGGACTGGAGCTATCGTTCAAAAGTCTATAATGATGCTGCCAATAGTGAATATATTGCCCAGGCCGGTCTTAATCTGTTTAATGCCGGGGCAACATTCAATAGTGCTGATGGCAAATGGCAGCTGGCGCTGCAAGTGCGAAATATTACCAATAAAATCTACGTAGTTACCGGGAATGACGAGTATAACGGCTTTGGCTATACCGAGGTTATTTATGCCAGACCCCGTGAGTGGTCACTCTCGGTAAAACGTCTTTTTTAACTGTTTTCTTTGCCGCATGGCAGCCGCAACTGGAGGAGACAAAATGTCTCCTCCCTTTTCTTCAATCCTGTTAACGAGTTCCGAATGCCTGAACCATTATCCACAACAGAGAAGGTTATAAAGTCAAACTGGTTTGATCGCGAACAAACAGGCAAAAAAATTCTGGCCTGTTTTTATCCGGTTAATGATCCGCTGATGCCACGGAATTACCTTGATATTTACTATGATGCCGGGGTTGATATTATTGAGCTTGGCCTGCCGGTCAAAGATCACTACATGGATGGGCCAACAGTTACCCAAAGCTTGAAACGGGCTTTGGATAGCACGGGTTATATGCAGGAGTTTGCCGCAGTTTCACGTTATATCCACCGGTTGGAAAATCGGCCGGCATTGATATGCATGACCTATGCACAGGTCCCGCGAAGGCAACTGCTCGAATCTTCCGTCTGGCGGAAAATTGATGCTTTGCTGATGGTCGGGTTTGACGATGTGAAGGGGGATGCCGAAATCAGGCACTTTATGGCGGAAAATGATGTCAGGTTTGTCAATTTTATTGATCATAATCTCGACGGGGAAATGGTTACCCGCGCCCGCAGGGGAAATACTTATGTCATGCTCCAGGCCGCTCGCGGCAAAACCGGTTCGGGGCTGGCGCTTTCCCGCGATAATGGCAGCAAGATTTCGGCCCTCAGGCAACAGGGGCTGACGCGGCCGATTTTATTAGGCTTCGGGATTTATGATCCAATTCAGGTGCGTGAGGCGCTGGATTATGGTGCTGACGGGGTCATTATTGGTTCGGCCTGTCTTGAAAAGGGGCTTCAGGGGCCAGAGGTGCTGCGTGACTATCTCCATTCCGTCCGGGAGATTCTGGATGCCGGATAAATTTTTGCTGGTGGGGATTGATGTTGGAACCACGGCGGTAAAGCTGGGGGTATTTGATCAGAATGGCGCCCTGCTGTTTATGGAGCGGACGGAATATCCGACCCGCTATCACGGGACAGACGCGGTGGAACAGCTGGCCGATGACTGGATTACCCCGGTCAAGGTCGGGCTGAATAAAATTCAGGACCAGTTGCCGCAGGGTGACATCGCGGCACTTGGAATTTGTTCACAGGTTAATACCCATGTGTTTGTGGATAGCAAGGGAATTGCGCTGATGCCGGCCTTTGTCTGGAAAGATGGCCGGGCGGCAAAGGAAGCGGCAAAGATTGATGCTTTAATCAGTGCGACGCAGAAAGAGCGCTGGTGGGGGACGCAAATGCCAATTGATGCCTCCCATGTCCTCAGCAGGATGTTATGGGTCAAAAACCATCATCCGGATATATGGGCAAAAACCCACATGGTGCTGTCGCCAAAAGATTATTGCCTGTTTCATCTGACAGGAAAATTCATCTGTGATCCGGTAAGTTCTTTTGCCATGGTGGATATGGCTGGAAACTATATTCCGGAATTATTCGATCTGGTGCCCGGGGCGCAGCAGCGCTCACCGGAGATATTCAGCTTTGACACGGTGATCGGCAAGATCAGGCTTTCCAATGGTTCCG
>JAADGA010000227.1 GCA_013152615.1 Alphaproteobacteria bacterium | reverse complement strand
CAGAACAAAATTCGCGCCATATTGCTGGTGGCGGAAAAAAGGATAACTGCCGAGCGATACCTCGGGGAACGTCCGTTCGACATCTTGCAGGATTCCGGCAAAAAGGCTCTCCCCGGCGAAAACATGAACCGCTCGTGACAGCATTTTGCTGCCATGGGATATCCGGCTTTCCAGATCCGGCAGCATATTCTGCATCACCACCGGAATACCCGCCATGACAAAAACATTGCCGATCTGAAAGCCGGGGGCGACACTGACCGGATTTCTGATCAGGCGCGCTCCTTCCGGGATCATGGTCATACGCAGTCGGGCATCTGAAATTTTTTCATCATTTTTAACCCCGTAATGCTTTTGCAACAACGCCAGTGATTCGCCACTCTGGACAAAGGGCACGTCAAAGGCTTTGGCGATATTCTCGGCGGTAATATCATCATGGGTCGGGCCAATGCCGCCGGTGGTAAAAACATAATCAAATTTTACCCGCAGTTCATTGACCGTATCCTGAATGACCTCACCGGCATCGGGAATTACCCGCACCTCTTTTAGCTGAACCCCGGTCTGATTGAGCCAGCGGGCCAGATAGGTCAGATTCGCATCCCCGGTGCGCCCGGACAATATCTCATCCCCGATGATAATCATGGCGGCGGTTACTGTTGTTATCTTGGCCATTACGTTTTATTCTTGTTCACTGGACTATTTTGTGATTATACCCTGAACTTATGAAATTTGAACATCGCTTATGAAATTTGAACATCACCTTGTGCCGGGTACTCTGATAAGACGTTATAAGCGTTTTCTGGCGGATATCCAATTGAATAATGGCGAAACCATCACCGCTCACTGTGCCAACCCGGGGTCGATGACCGGCCTTCAGGACGAAGGCAGTCCCGTCTGGCTGGCACCGGTGACCAACCCGAAAGCAAAACTGAAATATAAATGGGAACTGGTGGCTGTCGGCGACACGCTGGTCGGCCTTAACACCGCGCGCGCCAACCGCATTGTCGAAGAGGCGATAACGGCTGCCATGATTAGCGAAGTCACCGGCTATGGCACTCTGCGCCGGGAAGTAAAATATGGCCAGAACAGCCGGATAGACTTTTTGCTGTCGCAGTCCTCTGCCGGAAAAGCGGACTGCTATGTCGAGGTCAAGAGTGTCACCCTGTGCCGCCAGCCGGGGCGGGCCGAATTTCCCGATTCCGTAACCGTGCGCGGCACGAAACATCTGCGCGAACTTGCGGACATGGTGGCCCGCGGCTACCGGGCGATCATGATCTATCTTGTCCAGCGCGATGATTGCCTGGAATTTAGCCTTGCCGCCGATATTGACCCCGGCTATGCTGTCGCCTTTGATGATGCCCGGCAGGCCGGGGTCGAGGCGGTTTGTTACCGGTGCAATATCAGCCCTGAAGGAATAACAGCAAGTCATGAAATACCAATTCTCAGGCCAGCAACTTTCTAAGGCCAGCCCAATCTTCAGGACAGGTCAACCTTCAGGACAGCCAATCTTCAGGACAGGCCAATCTTCAGGACAGGCATGACGGATAGAAAATGAAATATATTAAAGCAAGCGACTCAAGTGTCGCGGCAAGTGACGCCATAAAATTATATAACCCGGAAGATTTCGACGGCATGCGCAAGGCCGGTCGGCTGGCGGCTGAAACTCTGGATATGATCACCGACCATGTCAGGCCCGGGGTCACCACCAATGCGCTTGACCGGCTGTGTGCCGAATTTGTCGAACAGCGGGGGGCCATCAGCGCCCCGCTCAATTACCGTGGATTCCCCAAATCCATCTGTACTTCTGTCAACCATGTGGTTTGTCACGGCATTCCGGGGCCGAGAAAATTGAAAACCGGCGATATTATCAATATTGATGTTACCGTTATTGTCGATGGCTGGCACGGCGACAGCAGCCGGATGTATTGTGCCGGCACGCCGTCGGTAAAGGCGCGGCGGCTTATGGATATTACCTATGAATGCCTGATGCTGGGTATTGCTGCGGTCAAACCCGGGGCAACGCTTGGCGATATCGGCCATGCCGTCCAGACCTATGCCGAGGCTGAACGCTGCGGCGTGGTCGAGGTGTTCTGCGGTCATGGTCTTGGCCGGATTTTTCACGATGCGCCCAATATAATGCATGTCGGCACCCCGGGGGAAGGCCCCCTGCTGCGCGAAGGCATGTTTTTTACCATTGAGCCGATGATCAACCTTGGCCGACCCGAGGTAAAAATACTCGGCGACGGCTGGACCGCGGTCACCCGCGATAAATCCCTGTCGGCCCAGTTTGAGCATAGCATGGCGGTCACCGGCGACGGGGTGGAAATATTTACCCGGTCGCCGATGGGCTACGACAAACCACCTTATCAATAATCGGGGGGGGAACAGTGACATCAGAAAATCCGGATAGCCAGCCCAGAATCGGCCCCAGAATTAACCCCGGAATTAACCCCAGAATCAACCCCGGTAACAGCGGTCACCGGCAACGGTTAAGGGCCCGCTTTCGCACGGGCGGCGTGCTGGCGGTTGCCGATTATGAACTGCTCGAACTGCTGCTTTATGCCGCCATTCCGCGCCGAGACGTCAAACCACTGGCCAAGGCACTGATTGCCCGTTTCGGCAGCTATGCCGAGGTCATCAGCGCCCCGGTGGAGCAGTTAAGGGAAATTTCCGGAATTGGCGATACGGTAATCACCACACTGAAACTGGTGGAAGCCTCGGCCCAGAAACTGGCCCAGGGCAAAATAATGGATAAACCGGTACTGTCGAACTGGCAGGCGCTGATTGACTATTGCCAGATTCAAATGGCCTATCAGAAAAGAGAGCAATTCCGTATCCTGTTTCTTGACCGCAAAAACCGCCTGATCGCCGATGAAAAACAGCAGGAAGGCACGATTGACCATACCCCGGTCTATCCACGCGAGGTGATAAAACGCGCGCTCGAACTGCATGCCACCGCGATAATTCTGGTGCATAATCATCCAAGCGGCGATCCGACACCAAGCCGGGATGATGTCGAGATGACCAAAAATATCGAGCAGGCCGGCCAACAGCTGGGCGTGATGCTGCATGACCATCTGATTATTTCAAAAAGCGGTCAGACCAGCCTGAAAACCCTGGGGCTAATCTGATTTTTTTTTAAGGGGTGGGGGTTTCCCCCGCTCGTCGCCTCGCTCCCCCTCCTGCGCTAAAGCTCCGGGCGCGCGGTCGCGCTTGCCTCAGCCCTGTGGGCTTCGGGGGCTGAGTATTATGT
>JAADGA010000226.1 GCA_013152615.1 Alphaproteobacteria bacterium | reverse complement strand
GGCAACAACGGTCATTCCGGTAATGGTGATCAGGGATTTGGCAGAGGCGGTGCAGATGGCCCGTGATCTGGTGGCCCGGGGATATAAGGTGCTGGAAATAACCCTGCGCACCGATTGCGCGCTGGCGGCGGTTATGGCAATTATTGCGGCGGTACCGGAGGCTGTTGTCGGCGTCGGCACGGTCATAAATGCGCACCAGCTTGGTGGCGCTCATGAGGCCGGGGCGGCCTTTGCCGTCAGTCCGGGGGCAACGGATGCCATAATTGCGGCGGCGGACCGGATTCCAGTTCCGCTGCTGCCCGGCGTTGCCACCGCCAGTGAGGCGATGAGATTACAGGAGATCGGCTATCGCTATCTGAAATTATTCCCGGCAGAGGCCTCAGGGGGCCGGGCATTGCTCAAATCTCTCGGCGGGCCGCTGCCGGATTTAATGTTCTGCCCGACCGGTGGCATTACCGCGGCAACAGCAAAGGATTATCTTGATTTGGCCAATGTCATCTGTGTCGGCGGCACCTGGATGCTGACAAGTTAGGGAAAACCAATGTCTGATCCATCTTCAACGCTGTTAGACAGGCTGTCGAAAGAATTTGAACAATGCCGTCAATTGTCGGAGGAAACCCCGCTGGTTAATCCGTATCAGCAGTTATCCTACCGACTGTCGAAACGCTTGAAAACCGGGGAAATGTCGGAGGCGGCGGTTGATGATCTGCTGACGACACTGGCGACGAAAAGCTTTCTCAGCCGGGGGCGACGGGCACGGGCTTATCTGAAAGAAACCGATTTACAGAAAAACCGGGCCGGAGTGCGGGCGGCGCTGATGGCGGCGACGGCGGGGCAGAGCTTTGACGAGTTCCACCGTCTTGTCGGGCGTTATGTTGTTGGTATTGTCATTACCGGTCATCCTACTTTTGGCTTTAGCAGCAGTCAGTATGAAATATTGGCCGCCCTGATGGCGGGCACCCTGTCGCCGCAGCAGGCAGAACGGCGAATTATGACGGATCAGAGCCGTCCGGACGACGGCCTGACCCTTGATTATGAATTTGAGCAGTCGGCGCGGGCATTGCTGAATTTACAACAGGCAATCGGGCAACTATATGAGATTGCGCTTGCGGTCGCGCATGAGGTTTATCCTGAAGACTGGAAATCGCTTGATCTTAAACTGGTGTCAGCGGCGAGCTGGGTCGGTTTTGATGTCGACGGCCGCGATGATATCACCTGGATGACCAGCGTTAAATTTCGCACCCTTATGGCTTTTCGTCAGTGTGAGGTCTATCTGGACCGCTGGCAGGATATATCCGGAAATAGTAAAATTACCGCTCTGTTACAGCGACTGAAACAGCTTTTCGCCGATGACCTTGACCATATTCCTGAGCAGATAACAGATGTGGCGGCAGTGCGGGCCTATGCCCGTCATCTGGTGTCAAGTCGTGAGCCCGGGATTAATTTACCCGCCCTGATTATGACGGAACTGGACCGGTTGATTGCGGCTAGCCCCGATGATGCGGCACCGCAATTAATGATTTTCCGGGCAATTTTTGCTAATTTCAGGGCAGGATTTTCCCATATTCATTTCCGGCTTAATGCGGTGCAGTTACATAACGCGATCCGGCCGATGGTGGCGCTGGAAAAAGACCCGGATGATGTCACCAGCCGTCGGCGTTACCTGCAGGCGGCAAGCCATTTGCTGGATAATATTGAGTGTCAGACCATCGGTTATGAAACCATTCTGCATGAACAGACCACGGCCAAACGATTATTTATGATTGTTGCCCAGTTTCTGAAATATATTGATGATGAAACCCCGATTCGTTTTTTGATCGCCGAATCCGACACCCCCTTTACCGTGCTGGCGGCGTTGTGTTACGCCAAATTATTCGGGGTTGAGGACAAGGTCGATATATCACCCTTGTTCGAAACCGATCAGGCCTTGATCCGCGGGGCGGAAATTATTGAGGAACTGCTGGAGAATCCACATTATTTTGCCTATGTCAAAAAGCGCGGGCGGCTGTGTATTCAGGCGGGTTATTCCGACGCCGGCCGTTATCTCGGACAGGTGGCGGCGGGGCTTGCGATTGAAAGACTGCGGATCAAGGTTGCCCGATTATGGGGCCGGTTTGATCTGGCCGATGTTGAACTGGTTATTTTTGATACCGGCGGGGAAAGTGTTGGCCGCGGGGCGCACCCCGATGGTTTCGGCGGACGGCTTGATTATATGCATACTCCGGAAGCCCGGCGGCTGGTTCGCCACTATAACATTGCCTATAAACAGGAATTCAGCCTTCAGGGCGGGGATGGCTATCTGTGGCTTTATACCCCGGAGCTGGCGTTTGCCACCCTGAGCCGGGTAATGGAGAATATCCTGTCTCCGGTTGATGAGACCCCGGACCCTTTCTATCAGAATACCGACTGGTCGCTGGATTTCTTTCTGACGGTCAAGGAGTATAATAATGCGATTTCAAACAATCCGGATTTTATGCGGCTGATCTCCATTCTGGGGACGGATATCTGCTATCCATCGGGGTCGCGGATGACCCTTCGTCAGGATGAGGGCGTGGTTCAGCGGCCGCTGGAGAAATTATCGCAAATCCGGGCAATCCCCAATAATATGCTGCTGCATCAGCTGGGCTATCTCGCCAACAGCATGGGCGGGGTCGGCACCGCGATCAAACAGGATGGTCATGGTTTCTGGAAAATATACGCGAAATCCCCCAGGCTTCAGCATATCATAAAGCTGGTGATTTCGGCGGTCGATCTGTCGGACGGTGATTTCCTCGGGGCCTACGCATCGCTGTTCAGGCCGCGTTACTGGATGCACAGCGCCCGTGCCGAGGACGAAAGTCATGACCATAACCGTATGCTCAGGCTGGCGCGGATGATGGAAAAACATGGTGTTTATGAAGGCCTTAACCGGATAGAGCTGACTCTCAGGGAAGATCTGATGTATCTCAGGGATGCGATCAGGGAAAAAGAAATAATAACCGCGTCCTATGGCCTGAATGCGGAAGAAAGCCGCTATTACACCCTGCTCCATGTGGTGCGGATGGCTCTGATTCAGCGTATGTTCCTGCTGATTACCCGCATTCCCCGGTTTCGTAATCATAAGGGGTTAAGCGTGGATGATCTTATTTTACGAATATTACGCTTTCGGATTTCACCGACAATTTTACTGCTTCGCGAGATTTTTCCGCTGGAAGGGGCCTATGAAATTGATCCGGATAATCCGGAAGGGATCAGTTTTTCCGGGGATGATATGCAGGGCTATA
>JAADGA010000225.1 GCA_013152615.1 Alphaproteobacteria bacterium | reverse complement strand
GGCCCCCATATTGCGAAGCCAGGCTTGTGCCAGCGCGAACGCCTCATCGGTGCCCCCGGCCATAAAGGTCAGCGTACCCGCCGCCGCCGCCGCAACCCCGCCCGATACCGGGGCATCAACCATATGCATGCCAGCCTTTGTCGCCGCCGTTACCACCGTGCGCGCACTGTCAACATCAATGGTTGAACAATCCATCATCACGGTACCCGGTGCCGCCGCGGCAATCAGGCCATTCTCACCCAGATAGACCGATTTGACATGCTTTCCCGCCGGTAGCATGGTAATCACCGCATCAACAGCGCTGACCGCATCAGGGGCACTTGCTGCCGCAGTCGCCCCTTCGGCACAGATATCCGACATCACCCGGGCCTCAAGATCAAACACCCGGAGGGTGTGTCCGGCCTTGAGGATATTGCGGGCCATGCCGCCGCCCATATTGCCAAGACCAATAAATCCTATCGTTGCCATCTGTGTTCTCCTTTGCTAAAGATCAAGTTCCTTTGCCCCCAAAGTCGTGAAATGCGCCGCCACCATGTCATCGGTCACAGCTGTTACCGTCGGCGGATGCCATGACGGGGTATTATCTTTGTCAATCAATACCGCGCGCACCCCTTCGTAAAAATCACTGCAGTAAGCGACAATATGGCTGACGATACGATATTCCATTTTCATCGCGTCATTAAAATCGAGAGTGGCCCCTCGCGTAATCTGTTCGATAATCACCTTCATGCTGACCGGCGACATTTTCCTGAGCTTTGTCAGGGTTTTCGCTGCCCACGGATGATCAATCGCAGCCAGATGATCGAAAATATCTTCCAGAGTGGTTTCACCGAAGGCGGCCTCAATCAGATCGCGGAATTCGTCGAGCGGTGCCGCTCCCGGATCTTCGGCAAATTCAGCGATAATCCGGTCAACGTCCCCGGCATCATTGATCTCCGCTGCGGCAAGCGCCGTGATGAAATCCGCTATCCGCGCCGAGGTCATATAAGATGTCCCGATACCGGCATATAATATATCGGCACCTTTAAGCCGCGCGCCGCTCAGGCCGAGATAGAGGCCGAGCCTTCCCGGCAGACGCGGCATGAAATAGCTGCCGCCGACATCTGGGATCAGGCCAATGGCCGATTCCGGCATGGCAAACAGGCATTTTTCAGTGACAATCCGGTGAGAGCCATGAATCGATACTCCGACCCCGCCGCCCATGGTAATGCCGTCAAGCAGCGCAATATAGGGCTTTGGAAAATGATAAATCCGGCTGTTCATGATATATTCGGTGGCAAAAAATTCAGTCGCCAGATGATGATCATCCGGGCTGTTTTGCGCCAGCGTTTTGACATCGCCGCCAGCACAGAACGCCTTGCCGCCCGCGCCCTGAATGATCACCGCCCGGATGCTGTCATCTTTGGCCCAGCCGATCAGCGCCTGATCCAGCAGGCGGCACATGGCGGTATTGAGGCTGTTCAGCGCCTGTGGCCGGTTGAGGGTGATGAGGCCGAGCGGGCCGCGTGTTTCAAAAAGAATGTCTGCTGTCATTATTCAGGTCTCCAGAATATGTCGTGAGATGATCAGGCGCATGATTTCATTGGTGCCTTCGAGGATTTGATGGACCCGGACATCACGCAGGAAGCGTTCCAGCGGGTAATCCTGAAGATAGCCGTAGCCGCCGTGAATCTGTAAGGCCTCATTAACCACTTTAAAGCCGGTATCTGTGGCAAGGCGCTTTGCCATCGCGGCAAATGGCGTGGCATCGGCGGCACCGTCATCGACCTTTGTCGCTGCCTTGTACAGCAGCAGCCGCGCCGCCTCAAGCTCGGTCGCCATATCGGCGATACGAAACTGCAACGCCTGAAACTGGCTCAGTTTTTTGCCGAACTGGCTGCGCTCGGTCATATAGCGGGCGGCAAGATCAAGACAGGTCTGAGCCGCGCCGAGCGAGCAGGCCCCGATATTCAACCGACCGCCGTCAAGCCCCTTCATCGCGATTTTAAAGCCGTCCCCCTCCTGACCGACCAGATTTGCCACCGCCACCCGGCAGTCGGTAAAATTAACCATGCAGGTGGGTTGACTGTGCCAGCCGAGCTTATTTTCCGGGGGGCCAAAGCTTAACCCCGGCGTGCCGTTTTCGACGACAATGGTGCTGATACCTTTTGGGCCATCCGCGCCGGTACGCACCATCACCACATAAATATCAGCCTGTCCACCACCGGAAATAAACGCTTTTGAGCCGTTCAGGATATAATGATCGCCGTCACGAACCGCCCTGGTCCGTAGCGCCGCCGCATCGGAGCCAGCGTCAGGCTCGGTCAGGCAGTAGCTCGCGAAATATTCCATTGTTGTCAGTTTCGGGCAGTATTTCCGCCGTAAAGCCTCAGCGCCGAAATGGTCAATCATCCAGGTCGCCATATTATGAATCGACAGATAGGCTGCGGTCGAAGTACAGCCCCCGGCGAGTTGCTCAAAAATAATTGCGGCATCAAGCCGACTTAGGCCCGAACCGCCAACAGCTTCATTGATATAAATGCCGCCAAGACCAAGCGCGGCGGCCTTCCGCAGGGCGTCCACGGGAAAAATATGCTCCCGGTCCCACAGCGCTGCATGGGGGGCAAATTCATTTTCGGCAAAGGCGCGGGCCATATCCTGTATCGCCCGCTGGTCGTCATTAAAATGAAAATCCATATTTCATGCCCTCTGCTTTCACGCCCCCCGCTTTCACGCCATCCACTTTTACGCCATCCACTGGCATCTTAGGACATTATTTCAGCGTCGGGATAGAAAAATCGGCGGCAATGGTACTTTCCGGCCAGCGCGCGGTGATGGTTTTGACTTTGGTGTAGAAGCGCACCGCCTCCATACCATATTGGTTGTGATCGCCAAAGGACGATAATTTCCAGCCGCCAAAACTGTGAAAGGCCAGCGGCACCGGAATCGGCACATTGATGCCGACCATACCAACCTCGACCTTGTCGGCATAGGTGCGTGCCGCCGCTCCGCTGCGGGTGAAGATCGAGGTGCCATTGCCATAGTCATGATCGGTCGCCAGCGCGAGACCTTCGTCAAAGCTCTGCACCCGCACCAATTGCAGCACCGGACCAAAAATTTCCTGTTGGTAGGATGTCATTTCCGGCTTGACATGATCAAACAGCGAGCCACCAAGGAAGTAGCCGTCTTCATGACCGGCCAGCGTAAAATCACGACCGTCAACAACAAGATCGGCACCTTCATCGACGCCCATCTGAATATAATTTATCACTTTTTCGCGATGCTCTTTGGTCACCAGCGGCCCCATTTCCAGCCCCTTGTCGAGACTCGGGCCGATCTTCAGCGCCTTGACTCGCGGTGTGAGCAACTCTACCAGCCGGTCGGCAACCGCGTCACCGACACACACCCCGACCGAAATCGCCATGCAGCGTTCCCCGGCTGAGCCATAAGCCGCCCCCATCAACGCATTGGCAACGCCGTCCAAATCGGCATCCGGCAGGATCAGCATGTGATTTTTAGCCCCGCCCATCGCCTGACAGCGTTTGCCGTTTCTGGTCGCGGTCGCATAAACATGGCGCGCGATCGGGGTCGAGCCGACAAAGCTTACCGCCTTGATCCGGCTGTCGTTTAGCAGGGCATCGACCGCCACCTTGTCACCATTGACGACATTGAACACCCCGGGCGGACCACCAGCCTCGACAAATATTTCGGCGATGCGCATCGGGCACGCCGGGTCTTTTTCCGACGGCTTCATCACCACCACATTGCCGGTGGCGAGCGCCATGGTCGCCATCCACAAAGGAATCATCGCCGGAAAATTAAACGGGGTAATGCCGACGACCACGCCGAGCGGCTTGCGCATCGAATAAAGATCAATGCCACCGGCGACATTATCGGAAAATTCGCCCTTTTGCAGATGGGGGATGCCGCAGGAAAATTCAGCCGCCTCAATGCCGCGGATCACTGAACCCATGGCGTCTTCAATTACCTTGCCATGTTCCTGTGACAGCAGTTCGGCCAGTTGTGGCTGATATTTATACAGCAATGCGGTAAAACGGGTCATGACGCGTGAGCGCTGCACCACCGAGGTCGCCGCCCATGCCGGGAAAGCCGCCGCCGCCACGGTGATGGCATGGTCAATCTCGGCACTACTGGCAAGGGGCACCTCGGCGGACTTCGCCCCGGTTGACGGATTGAAAACCGGTGAGGTGCGGCCACTGGTGCCGGACAGATGCTCGCCGCCAATATAATGAGTATAATGCTTCATGATCAAGGTCCTTGGCTCTTTTATGAAAAATCCACTTTACAGTTTACTAAAGATAAAAACGCATTTATATATCAAAATAGTCACAAACAATGTGC
Organism: Alphaproteobacteria bacterium; assembly: GCA_013152615.1. Lineage (GTDB taxonomy): Bacteria > Pseudomonadota > Alphaproteobacteria > Sphingomonadales > Emcibacteraceae > Paremcibacter. Next base: position 13,019 of record JAADGA010000225.1, on the reverse strand, counting down.
AGAAATACACAGGAGGTCAGCTATTTATGTATGACTGGAATGACTTGCGGTTTTTCCTCGAACTGTCCCGGCGCGGGCGGCTGATCAGTGCGGCGCGGCGGCTTCATGTCGATCATACCACCGTCAGCCGTCGGATTGCGGCGCTGGAGGATGGTCTTAATGCCCGGCTGTTTGACAAATCGCCGCGCGGCTATAAACTGACCGATGCCGGGCTGCGATTATTGCCCTATGCCGAGCAGATGGAGGCACGGTCAAACCAGCTCTATCAGGAAATATCTGGCAAGGATGCGCGGTTGTCAGGCACGGTTCGCCTCGCGGCACCGGAGGGACTGAGCGCCGTTATTATCGCCCATAATCTGGACCGGTTCCGTAAAATACATCCGGATATCGAGCTTGAACTGCTGGCCGAAACCCGCCAGACCAGCCTGTCCAAACGCGAAGCAGATATCGCCATCACCCTTGCCCGGCCCGCCACCGGCCGGGTGATCGCGTGGAAGCTGTGTGATTACCGTCTCGGGTTATATGCCACCCGGGATTACCTCGACCGGCATCCGGCGATCACAGCCATTGATGATCTGAGCAGTCACGATTTTATCGGCTATATTGATGACCTGATTCAGCTGCCGGAACTGCATTTCCTCGATCAGATGTTCAAAGCCCCCCATGTGGTGTTTCGCAGCACCAGCGTTATCGCCCAATATAACGCGACACTTGACGGTATTGGCCTGTCAATTGTTCATTGTTTTATGGCTGATCGTAATAAACGCCTTATATCTGTTCTGCCGCACCAAATATCCATTGATCGGGAATATTGGCTGATTGTCCATGAGGACCTGCGCCATGTTGCCCGTGTTGATGCCGTCTGCCATTTCCTGACCCAGCTGTTAAAAGACCTGCATGGCCAGATGATGGGCGCGGCAGGGTAGCCGGAGGCCGGAACTTATCCCTGAGGCAGGCTATTCTTCGCATGTCGCCTGTTCAAGCGCGGTCGCGGCTTCGCCGAGGATGCGGCCCTCAAGCGACAGTTCCAGAAAGCGGGTATAGTCCTTCGGCAGTGATATTTTGCGCCGGGCGACCGGAATGATGTCAAGGGCGGTGGTGGCATCCAGATCATATTGCTGAATCAGCGCCATCATTTCCCCGCTGATCTCATCCAGCGCCTTACGGATATTAGTCAGGGTCAGTTGTTCGGAAGATAACATTTTTCGCATATGCTCCGTTATAATTATGACCCTAGGTCTTGCGGCTGAGGTCTTTCATGGCGTTTTCCAGGCCATTGACGGTGAGCGGATACATCCGGTCCGCCATCAACTGGCGCATCAGGGCGATGGAATGGGTAAAGTCCCAATGGGCCTCCGGCGTCGGGTTCAGCCAGATGGCGCTCTGGTATATTTCCAGCAGCCGCTTCATCCACACTTCGCCGCTTTCCTCATTCCAGTGTTCGACACTGCCGCCCGGATAGACAATTTCATAGGGGCTCATCGAGGCGTCACCGACAAAAATTACTTTATAATCATGAGGATATTTATGCAGGATATCATAAGTATCCATGCGGTTTTGATGGCGGCGGCGGTTATCCTGCCACACGCCCTCATACACGCAGTTATGGAAGTAAAAATATTCCATATGCTTGAATTCGCTGCGGGCGGCGGAAAACAGTTCTTCACATAATTTGACATGCGGGTCCATTGAGCCGCCGATATCAAAGAAAATCAGTACCTTGATGGTGTTATGGCGTTCCGGCACCATTTTAATATCAAGATAGCCCTGTTTGGCGGTGGCGCGGATGGTGTCGTCAAGGTCGAGTTCCTCGGCAGCACCCTGCCGGGCAAAATTACGCAGCCGTTTCAACGCCACCTTGATATTGCGGGTGCCAAGCTCGACATTATCATCCAGATTTCTGAACTCGCGCTTGTCCCAGACCTTGACCGCCCGGTGGTGGCGGCTGTCCTTCTGGCCAATGCGCACCCCTTCGGGGTTATAGCCATACGCGCCAAAGGGCGAGGTTCCGGCGGTGCCGATCCATTTGCTGCCGCCCTGATGGCGCTCCTTCTGTTCCTCCAGCCGTTTTTTAAGGGTTTCCATCAGCTGGTCCCAGTCGCCGATAGCTTTGACTTTTGCCATCTCTTCGGGGGAGAGGAATTTTTCGGCGAGCTTTCGCAGCCATTCCTCAGGAACCTCCGCCAGCAGGTCCTCGGCCTCCGGAGCCTCCAGCCCCTTGAAGCAATGGCCGAATATCTGATCGAACTTGTCCAGATTGCCTTCATTCTTGACCAGTGTCGTCCGGCTGAGATAATAGAAATCCGTGACCGAATAATTGGCAACGCCCGCCTGCATCGCTTCCAGCAGAGTAAGATATTCGCGCAGGGAAACCGGAATATCATGGTCGCGCAGACTGAGGAAGAATTTTGTGAACATTGATCGGCAACACCCTCTGCTTTACCGGTTTTTGCGCCGGTTCATGAACGCCAGCCGCTCCAGCATATGGACGTCCTGTTCATTCTTCAGCAACGCCCCGTGGAGCGGCGGAATCAATGTCTTGGTATCGCGGCTCCTCAGCACCTCGACCGGCATGTCTTCCACCATCAGCAGCTTCAGCCAGTCGAGCAGTTCCGAGGTTGACGGCTTTTTCTTCAGCCCCGGAACCTCGCGGACATCGTAAAACAGACTGAGCGCCTCGCGTACCAGTATATTCTGAATATCGGGAAAATGGACATTGATAATATCCATCATGGTATCCTTGTCAGGAAATCTGATATAGTGGAAAAAACACCGCCTGAGGAAGGCATCGGGCAGGTCCTTTTCATTATTACTGGTGATGATCACCAGCGGGCGGTTGACCGCACGGATGGTCTCGCCGGTTTCATAGACATTGAATTCCATCCGGTCGAGTTCCTGCAACAGGTCATTGGGAAATTCAATATCGGCCTTGTCAATTTCATCAATCAGCAGGATCGGGCTGACATCGGCGGTGAACGCCTGCCATAATTTACCCTTGTTAATATAGTTTTTGATGTCGTGAACTTTTGCATCACCGAGCTGGCTGTCGCGGAGTCTGGATACCGCGTCATATTCATACAGGCCCTGCTGGGCCTTGGTGGTGGATTTGATGTGCCATTCCAGCAGGTCTTTGCCGAGCGCTTTTGCCACCTCATGGGCCAGAACAGTCTTGCCGGTTCCCGGTTCACCCTTGATCAGCAGCGGCCGCTCGAGCGCGATCGCGGCATTGACCGCCACCATTAAATCCCGGGTTGCCACATAGGTATCTGTACCTGTAAATTTCATAATCAAACATCCGTTTTATCTTGAGGCCCCTAAACTATCTCCAAGCCCCTGAAAGGTCAAAGTTTAATTGTGGGCTTAATTCAGGGTTTAATCTTGGGCCTAATTCTGGATTTAATCTCTGGTTTAATTCAGCTCGTTTTCTGCCCGGATTTTTCTTTCAGCTTTTCCCTGACCCACGGGATAAATTCTTGCTTGGCAAACAGGGGCATAAACTTGTCCCAGCTGAGCAGTGGCGGTTTGATGATGATCCGGTTTCTCATAAATATCGGTGATTTTTCTTCAAAGCCAAAGCTCCACCATGGTTTGCGGTTATATTCTATCCACCAGCACAGGCTGCCGGAGGCCGCCGCCTCAACCACCGGTGTGGTGATCGGGCCGATAGACAGGTCGAGATTTTTTGTCAGTGCCGATTTCCCCTCGAAATCATCTTTGAGGTCGAGTTCGTCGAAATTATGCAGGATAACGCCGTGTTCCTCAAACAGCTGTTGTATTTCATCGCCGCATTCGCCGTATTGGAGATTGATAAAATTAACATTTTCTGTCTTGAGGACCGGCAGCCATTCCGTCAGGGTGGCATAAAACATTCTACGCCTGGCCTGTTTTAAGCCGCTGCGCCAGCAAAATCCGATGTTGAGCGGGTGGGGCAGCTCAGACAGCTTTTGCCGCCAGTAGCTGACTTTATCCGCTGGCGGGATCAGCAGGCCGTCACTCATATCGGGAATGTCATCAACCGAGTGCCAGCGATAGCGCATAAGTTCGGTGTAAAGACACATATAATCAATTTGTTGCGGATCAATGCCGTCATAGAGCCTGACTGAGTATCCGGCTTCATGCTGACCGGCAATATAGGGCAGGACGGTCGCCTGCGGGAAGCTGTTCTGAAAAATTTTAACCAGACGTTTATCACAGCCGATGATCACATGCTTCGCTTCCTGAATTAACGCGGGATAGAGGCTGGAAAACAGGATTTCGTCGCCGATCCCCTGTTCCGCGCCGATCAGGATGGTTTTGCCTTTCACGTCCTGTCCCTGCCATTTTTCGATATCATAGGGCATAAACACCGATCCCGGCTCAGAAGGGTGGTTGTGCCAGGCAAGGGCAGTGAAGGCGTCTTTAAAATTACCGATATTATAGCTGGTTTCGGTCAGGGAGCGGTAACTGGTGGCGGCATTGGGAGCCAATTCAATGGTTTTCCAGGCAAATTCAAAGGCTTTTTGATAATAGCCCATATTGGCATAAAGCAGGCATAAATTACTGGAAAACATCGGAACTTTCGGGTTCAGCCGGTACGCTTCCTCGTAAAATGGTTGTGCCACAGGAAAGCCGTCACGAAAGGAAACCCCGCCGCCGAGGCTGTTCCATAAAATAGCAGATTCCGGATAGATCGGAATGACATCCTGAAGCAGCTGGATGGATTCGTCGAGCTGGCCATCTTCCCGCAGGGCCGTGGCCAGATTGTTATAGCCCGCCGGTTCATTGGGGACTAGCTGGCAATAAACGTTAAAGAATTTTATTGCCAGATCATACAGACTAAAGGACAGACAGGCTGTGCCCAGAGATTCGCAGATCGCCGGGTTTTCGGCATTCTGGTCAAGGGCATGCTCCAAAATCTTAATCGCCTTGTTTTTCATCCCCAGACCGAAAAGACAGCGTGCCATCAGCACCAGAACATTGGGATTATAGCCCTCATAGTCCAGAACGCAGGTAAAATATCGTAATGCTTCGGTATAATTGCCCTGTTCACAATAGTTGGTGCCAGTGCGGACAAGCCGGTCATGCTGCTTGACTGTTTTAGGGGTGGAAATACGGCTTTTCTTTTTGGGCATTAAATTATAACCTTTGACGGAGCAATCCGTGTATTCTGGATAGGGGCTGTTTTTTTATAAAAATTATTTTTATGAAAATATTGTACCTATTTTCAATTTAATATTATAGTTAATCAATCTAATTCATATTTTATTAACACAAATTCTGGAATAATGGCTATGTTTCAATATTCGGTTAAGGCTACAGGGTTAATTTTGCAGGTAAAAAAATGGCATTAAAAATATCATTGAAACCGGGAGAGAAAATTGTCGTTAACGGTGCGGTGATGGTTAACGGTGACCGGCGGTCGACATTGATCCTGCAAAACAAGGCGTCCCTGCTTAGGGAAAAAGATATTCTGCTGGCCGAAAATGTTGATACCCCGGTCAAGCATGTCTATTTTCCAATCATGCTTATGTATATGGATATAAACGGGTTTGATAAATACTATGAGCAATATGTTTTACGAATGACAGAATTATTAGGTGTTGTCGAGGACCCTGCGGCACGGACTTTATGTGTCGCCATAAGCAAGGATGTTATGGACGGCGAATTTTACAAAGCATTGCTGAAATGTAAAAAAATGTTTGAATATGAGAATGTGAGGTTGAATTATGTCCCTGAAGGCCTATCAGGCGACCCAGAAGACCAGTGAATCTTCAAGCCAGACGGAATATCGGTTATTTGCCAATGTAACCCGGGCGCTGATGGATGCGAAGGGGCTGTCAAAACTTGAGGTAAAATTGCATGATGCCCTGCACTGGAACCGTGATCTATGGTCAACACTGGCCACCGATTGCGCGATTGAGGGCAATATGCTGCCCAAGCAGCTGCGTGCTTCGATTATTTCCATTTCCATCTGGGTGGGGAAATACAGCTCACAGGTCGCCCGGGGAGAAGAGGATATTCAGGCCCTGATTGATATTAACCGCAATATTATGGAGGGGCTTTCTGTTCAGGCCAGCAGTAACGTTGCCGAGGCAACAACCACAAATGTGACAACAGGTCATAGCTATTCCGTGTGAGTTATAATTTTCCCCGATACTATTTCCCTGGCGGTCGCCCAGAGCGCTTATCTTGCTGGCGGCATTGGTAATTTTTGACCCCAATCCAAAAAATAATCCTTGTTAACTAATCTTTAATAGATTATGTCCTATCTTATTCAGGTCGGTTGGTATCGCCAGAAAGGCGGTGGTTTATTATGTCGGCATGAGTGGGTTTCGGCCCAAAACGGAGCAAAATGCTCCTTGTTAAGATTCTCAGAATGGAGATTATATTATGGCTTTTTCAGTCAACACAAATGCGGGCGCCCTCGTTGCCCTGCAATCCCTCAATAGCACAAACAGACTGCTGGATATTACCCAGGCCAGAATTAGTACTGGTTTAAAGGTATCATCTGCAAAAGATAACGCTGCCATATTTTCTATCGCCCAGAAACAGCGGGCCCAGCTTGGCGGGCTTTCTTCCGTTAAGTCATCGCTTGACCGGGCATCCAGTTCGGTCAATGTTGCCCTTGCTGCCGCGACTGCGGTTTCAGACCTGCTCATTCAGTTGCAGACCAAAGCGGTTGCCGCTGCCGATCCGGGGGCATCTGCCTCAACGCGGACGGCGCTTAACGATGAATTCAAGAGCCTGATCTCCCAAATAAATACCGTTGTTAACAACGCAACCTTTAACGGGGTTAATGCGGTGAAAAATGGTGGTACTTCAATTCAGGCTCTGGTCGCAGTGCCAAGTGCGACGGTTTCATCATCCACCATCACTATTGCGGCCGCGGATATTTCCGCCAGTTCCGGTCTGGCCCTGACGACGTCGACAGTCATTACCTCTGCAGGTGGGGCATCTGCTGCCATCGGCGTGATTTCAACGGCTCAGTCTACGGTCACGACATTCCTGTCCAAGCTTGGCGCAGGTGCGAAACGTGTTGATATCCAGCGCACATTCACTGACAAATTGTCAAGTGCCATTCAGATTGGTATTGGCAAGTTGGTTGATGCCAATCTGGCTCTTGAAAGTGCCACATTGAAATCATTGCAAGTGAAACAACAGCTCGGCCTACAGGCGTTATCGATTGCGAATAATGCGCCGGGTTCGGTGTTGGCACTCTTCAGATAATATTCTGTTTTACGGTTCTGGTGGAGGCATATCACTGCCCCCACCGGAAAATGCCGTCTTTTTTAAAGAATCTGTTTTTAATGCAGTCTATTTTATAATATCTATTATCTATAATAGCGAGTTTGGTATGATTTATAGCGAGATGTGGAAAGTCGGGTATATGTAGAGGATAACATGGTAAGCGGAATTAACATATCCAGTCTGCCTTTATCAGGCATTGGCAAAGCAGCGAATGCTGCTGCGAAGACTGCTGTGTCCTCTTACAACAGGAAGAATACCTCTTCTGCGGCCAAACCACCGGCAAAAACCAGCCAGCCAAAAAGCATCACATCCGGGAACAGCACGTCGGCAATAGTAAAAGCCGTCCAGAAAAAAGAAAGTCTGCTGACATCGGGAAATACGGGCGAATTTTTACAGACCGTTGAAAGATTGATTGATGCCTCACTGCCCGGCAAGCCCCCCGGAACCAGACTGCGGATTAATCTGGATAAAAGTTCAGGACGGTTTGTTTATCAGGGGGTTGATATCAAGACCGGTAAAGTACTGACCCAGTTCCCGGCGGATGAAATATTGAAACAGCTGGCATTTATCCGTAAACGCGAGGGCGCTCACGGCATTGTGGTTGACAAAAAGGTTTGACATCCGGGCCTGATGCCCTGTAATTGCCCAATATTTGTGGTTGCCCAATCTGTGATTGCCCGATACCCTGCTATAATCTGTATCATCTGGTGCAGACTTTTTTTTGGGAAAATAAAATGACCGATCGCATTATCGCCATATCCCAGGCGCGGATGACGTCGTCGCGCCTGCCGGGAAAAATACTGGAAAAAGTCTGTGGCCGCACTCTGCTGGATTATCACCTGAGCCGATTATCACGCAGCCGTCTGATCGACCGGCTGGTTGTTGCCACGACGGTAAATTCTGCCGATGACAGCATCGCGGAATTTTGCCGGAGCAGGGATGTTGCCTGCGTTCGGGGCAGCGAACATGACGTATTAGCGCGATATTTTCAGGTAACAGAAAAATTCCCCGCAGATATAATCGTCCGGGTGACGTCTGATTGTCCGCTGATTGATCCTGATCTGCTGGATCAGGTCGTCCGCTATTTCCTCGACCATCGCGATCATTATGATTATGTCACCCTGAAAGGTGAGGACTTCCCGCGCGGGCTTGATGTTGAGGTTTTTTCCTATCCGGCGCTGGCAAAGGCTTTTCGTTATGGCCACCTGCCGCACGAGCGCGAACATGTCACCCCCTATATCTATCGTCGGGACAGTGAATACCGGTGTGGCTATTTGCCGTCGGTGGAAAAATTGGGCCATCATCGCTGGTGTGTGGACGAGGCCGCTGATCTTGATCTGGTATCCAGAATTCTGACCGCCTTCGGTGGCCGGGATGATTTCTCGTGGCGGGAGTGCCTGACCCTGCTTGATAATAACCCGGCATGGCTGGAGATAAATCATCATGTCCGGCAAAAAACCCTCCCCGGCTAGCTGTTTTCAGATTTCCATATGGTTAATTTCTAAAAGAAGTTAATGAATCCATTGTTCTTTTTCTATATAGTCTGTGGCTATGGGCATAATTTATGGACGGGAAACATTCAATGTCACAGCAAGAAACAGAACAGGTTAAATTCTGGCGCGGGGATTTTGGCGATAATTATGTTGAGCGTAATGCCGCCTCTCAGGATCACCTGCGGGGGAGGCTTTCGATGTGGAGCCGGATTTTTCGCTATATGGCGGCGGATATGCCGCAATCCATATTGGAGATCGGGCCAAATATCGGTCTTAATATTCGGGCGATGAAGCTGCTGTGTGACGCGGAATTTTTCGCGGTTGAACCCAATGCCCGGGCCCGGCAGGTGCTGATTGAGGATCGGGTGGTGGTGGCGGAAAATCTTCAGGATGCCTTTGCCGGTGATTTTATCCTGCCGGAAAAGCCGGTGGACATGGCATTCACCGCCGGGGTGCTGATCCATATCCATCATGATGACCTGCTTGCCGCCTGTCGCAATATCCATAACGCCGCCGGAAAATATATTGTCTGTAATGAATATTTTTCCGACAAGCCCGAAACAATCAATTATCGCGGTCACGGTGACAAATTATTCAAACGCGATTACGGCGCTTTCTGGCTGGATAATTTCCCGGACCTTAAATGCCTTGGCTATGGTTTTGAGTGGCAGCCAATGACCGGAATAGATAATTCCACCTGGTGGGTTTTTGAAAAAAGAATAATTTCACCTGGCGGGTTTTTGAAAAAAGACAGGGGTGAATAATGAGCAAAAGCATAATCCGGTCTTTTGAAAGTGACCTTGATTTTCTCGGCGGGGCGACCCTGATGATTACCGGCGGCACCGGCTCTTTTGGCAAGATGCTGACCCAGGTTCTGCTCGACCGGGCCGATCTGAAGCGGCTGATCATTTTCTCGCGCGATGAGCTCAAGCAATATGAGATGGAGAAATTTTTCGCGTCTCATGAAAAAAGCGAAAGCCTGCGGTTTTTTATTGGCGATATCCGCGACCGCTACCGGCTTGATATGGCGCTCAGGGGGGTGGATTATGTCATTCACGCGGCGGCGCTGAAACATGTGCCGATTGCGGAATATAACCCGTTTGAATGTATCAAGACCAATATTTTCGGCGCCCAGAATCTGGCGGAGGCCGCGATCGGCTGCGGGGTGAAACGGATTATCGCCCTGTCGACCGACAAGGCTGCCAGCCCGATCAATCTTTACGGCGCGTCAAAACTGGCCTCGGACAAGATTTTTGTCGCCGCCAACAGCCTCGGCGGCAGTCAGGATTTTTCCTGCTCCGTGGTCCGTTACGGCAATGTCCTCGGCTCACGCGGCTCGGTGGTACCTTATTTTCAACAGTTGATCGCCGACGGCAGCGACCATTTGCCGGTGACCGATCTGCGCATGACCCGCTTCTGGATTACCCTGCGACAGGGGGTTGATTTTGTCCTCAGCAACCTGAATATGATGCAGGGCGGCGAAATTTTTATCCCGAAAATCCCCAGTATGAAAATATGTGATATGGCCCGGAGCCTCGCCCCGGAGCTTGAAATCCGTGAAATCGGCATTCGCCCCGGTGAGAAATTGCATGAACAGATGATCACCCGTGATGATGGCCGCCAGACCATCGCGCTAGAAGATCGCTATATCATCACGCCGCAGTTTAATTTCTGGTCGGATCAATATTATCTCGACCATGAGGCCGCCCGGGTTGCCGAGGATTTTGATTATGCCAGTGACACCAACAAGGAATGGCTGGATGACGCCGGTTTTTGTGAATTGTTAACCATAATATGACTGGAAACGGGCCTGAATATCTACCCTATGGCCGTCAATATATTGACGAGGATGATATTCAGGCGGTGGTTGATATTCTGCGCAGCGACTGGCTGACCACCGGCCCGACCGGCGATAAATTTGACCATAAATTGCGTGACGTGACCGGCAGTGACTTTGCGGTTTCCTGTTCCAGCGGTACCGCCGCGCTTCATCTGGCCTGCATGGCGCTGGGGCTTGGGCCGGGCGACCGGGTGATTGTGCCTGCGATCAGCTTTGTCGCCACCGCCAATGCCGCGCTCTATTGCGGTGCCGATATTCTGTTCAGCGATGTCGACCCGGAGTGTGGCCTGATGCGGCCGCAGGATATTACTGATCTGCTCGCCGGGCTGAGCGCGGATGAGGTCGCGTCAATTGCGGCGATCATTCCGGTTAACCTCACCGGTGAAGTCGTGGCAATAGCCGCGATTGATGATATCGCCCGGGCCCATGGCTGGAAAATTATCATTGACAGTTGCCACGCGCTCGGCACCAGCTATCGGGATCAGAAGGGGCATGACAGAAGAGTGGGCGACTGCCATTATGCTGATATCGAGGTTTTTTCCTTCCATGCGGTCAAGACCATCGCCATGGGCGAGGGCGGGGCGGTGACCACCAATGATCAGGAGCTTTACCACCGGCTGCGGCTGTTGCGCAATCACGGCATTGAAAAAAATCCGGATAACTGGCTGGAATATACGGGCAAGACCCCGGCGCCATGGTATTATCAGATGCAGTATCTGGGCTATAATTACCGTCTGAGCGATATTCACGCGGCCCTCGGCCTGAGCCAGTTGAACAAGCTCGCATCCTTTAGCGACCGGCGGCGTCAACGGGTGGCACAATATGATGCGTTATTTGCGCGGCTTTGTCCCGATATCAGGCCGATTAAAAAAACGCCGGGCTGCACGGCGACCCGTCATCTTTATGTGGTGCTGATTGATTTTGCGGCACTCGGGATTACGCGGTCTGATTTCGTTGGCCAGTTGGCGGCGCGGAATATCGGCACTCAGGTTCATTATATCCCGATCCATACCCAGCCATTTTACGCTGATAAATATGGCAGGCTCACCCGGCCCGGTGCCGAAAGTTATTATGCCCGCGCCCTGTCGCTGCCGCTGCATGTATCAATGACGGCAGCTGATGTGATTTATGTGGTTGAGCAGATTTCAGCCATTGTCAAAGGGGGGCTATGACAGATAAACCCCGCATTGTCGCCACCATCGAGGCCCGCATGACCTCCCGCCGTCTGCCGGGCAAGGTAATGAAAAAATGCCGCGGCAAGACCATGCTCGCCCATATGGTTGAACGGGTAAAGCGGGCAGAAATCCTCGACGATATTGTCATTGCGACCACGGTCAATGATAGCGATCAGGTGATTGTTGACGAAGCCGCGCGGCTGGCAGTGAAAAGCTACCGGGGCAGTGAGGATGATGTCATGGGCCGGGTCCTCGGCGCGGCGGAATATCATCAGGCCGACATCATTGTCGAGCTTACCGGCGACTGCCCGCTGCTGGACCCGGCGTTGATTGAGGTCGCGGTGGCGCGGTATCTGGCGGGCGGGGCTGATTATCTGTGTAACCTCAGGGATGACGATCTTGACCGGGGCCGCGCCCATCCGCTCGGTTTTGCGGTTCAGGTTTTCAGCACCGCCATTCTCGCCGATGCTTACCGGCGCACCGATGATCCGCTTGACCTCGAGCATGTCAGCCGCGCACTCTATCAGACCCCGGCGCGTTACCGGACGGAATATCTGCCAACAGCGGAAAATCAGCGCGGTCCGAATATGTCGGTGACCCTTGATACTGCCGAGGATTTTCAGGTGATCGCGGCGGTGCTTGAGGCCCTCTCACCGCAAAATCCGCATTTTACCATTGAAGACGTGGTAGCCTTTCTGTCGTCCCATCCTGAAATTCGCCGGATCAATCAGGATATTGGCCGGATCAGGGTGTGAAACCGATGGCCGCAGAATTTTCCACCCTGATCATCGGCTGTGGTGCCATTGCCGGTGGCTATGATGCGGTTGATATTGCCGGGCCGAATATTCTGACCCATGCCAAGGCTTTCAGGAGCCATCCGGGCTTTGACCTTGTTGGCTGCGTTGATCGGGACCCGGTTCGGGCACAGAATTTTGCTGCTGTCTGGCAGGTGGAGCAGGCTTATCCAACTCTTGACGCCGCGCTGGAAAGCCGGAATTTTGATGTTATCTCACTATGTGCGCCGACGCCGGACCATGAAAATATCCTGCGCCGGGTTGAGCCGTATAATCCGCGACTGGTTTTCTGTGAAAAGCCGCTCACTGACCGGATTGCGAGCGCGCGCGCTATGGCGGCGCTTTACCGCGACCGGATGGCAGTCAATTACCTGCGCCGGTTCGACCCGGAACTCAGACGGCTTGCCAGAGCAATAGCGGCGGGGAAATATGGCCGGCTTTCGTCGGCAACGGCGCGCTATAACAAGGGGTTATATAATAATGGCTCCCA
>JAADGA010000224.1 GCA_013152615.1 Alphaproteobacteria bacterium | reverse complement strand
AGACCGCACGGCTGCTGCTGGCCTCAGCCGAGGGCGGGCTTGCCAACCGCAGTGGTCTGGTCGGACATTATATTATGAGCCACGCGGCCGGCCTGATCTATGGTCTGTTTGAGCAGGAGACCGACCCCTATATGGGGACCACCGGCGGCCAGTTGCTTAATCAGGACAGCTATGATCACAAGGACCGGCGGCCACAGGGATTCGGCAGTTATCAATGGATGATCGCCCAGGCGGTCAAGCCCGACGACCTGCTGGGATTTGGCGGCAGCAACCCCGGTCTGTTCGGCGATAAACTGACCAGATTCATGGCCCGCGCCAGCCGACATTTTGCCACCATGACCGCGTGCGTCGAGGATCTGCCCAGAAGCGAAAATCGCGTGACACTTGCGAGCAGAAAGGCTAAATCCGGGATGGCTGTGGCAACAGTGCATCATAGCTCTGACCCGCAATCCCTTGCCCTGTGGCGCGGCTCCAAACAGGAAGGGACGGCAATTTTTACCGCGGCCGGCGCAACCAGCGTCTGGACCGGCCCGCTTGGCCCCATGCATATCATGGGCGGGACCATCATGGGCCATAACGGTGACAATTCCGTCGCCAATTCCTATGGCCAATGCCATGATATCAGCAATCTGTTCATTGCCGGTCCCGGATTATTCCCGACCTGTGGCGGCGTCAACCCGACCTTCACCGTCCATGCCCTGACCCTCAGGTCAGCCGAATATATCCTTGGCCACTGGTCAAGCCTGATATAGTCACGAACTTCGCCGCTAAACGACGGCGGTGGCCTCAATTTCCACTTTGGCCCCGGCTTCGATAAGTCCGGAAATATGGATCAGCGACATCACCGGATAGACATCCCCCATGACCTCGCGGTAAACCCGGCCCAACTGCTTTTGTTTATCAAGATATTCCTGTTTATGGGTGACAAACCAGGTCATGCGGACAATATGTTCGGGACCGGCATTGGCTTCGGCCAGCACACTCAGAATATTTTTCAGGGCCTGACGGACCTGATCCTCAAGCGCCTCGGAATTAATTTCTTCCTTTTCATCCCAACCAACTTGTCCGGCAACAAAAATCATATCGCCCCGAACCTTGATCCCGTTTGAATAGCCCTTTGGCCGCGGCCAGCCGGGCGGTTGCAGAATTTCCATATTTTCACTCCATTTTCTAGGACAGGTTAAACCTCAAATCTCTTCTGAACTTCGCCGATATCCCCTTCCTCACCGCTACAGGAATAGCGATAGGGCTTGCGGACGCCGCGATACAGCACCCCGGTGTTAAAACCATCGTCTGACATCAGTCGCCGTGCCGCCCGCGCCGGATCATCGGTTTCGCTGACCACGGCCTGATGAACCTGCTGCTTCCATTGCTTTTCGTCGGGTCTGAAGGTGACACAGGGACTTAATATCTGGACAAAGGAAAAACCGGGGTGGGTGATGGCATCGGCAATAATCTTGGCATTTCCCCGGACATCGCCGGAAAAAGTCCGGGCGATAAAATTGGCGCCCGACGCCAGCGCAATCACCAGCGGATGAAACGGTGACAGACCGGTGCCGCCCGGTGACAACGCACTGTCCCAGCTCGGGTCGGTGGTTGGTGACGGCTGGCCCTTGGTCATGCCGTAAACTTCATTATCCATGACAATATAGGTCATATCGGTGTTGCGGCGGCAGGCATGCATAAAGTGATTGCCGCCGATCGAAAAACCGTCACCGTCACCACCAGCGGCAATAACCGTGAGGTCTGGTCGCGCCACCTTGATCCCGGTTGCAACCGCAAGCCCGCGACCATGAATGGTATGAAAGCCGTAACTGTTGGTATAGGCCGGAATGCGCGAAGAGCAGCCAATGCCTGAAACCACCGAAACATTTTCCGGTTTCAACTGTAATTTGGTCAGCGCCTGGGTAATCGCCAGCAACACATGATAGTCACCACAGCCCGCACACCATATCGGCTTCAGGTCCGATTTATAATCACTGGCCTTGAATCTTTTTACACATTGCTCGCTCATTGGTCTCTCCAGCTTTTAAGAATGTCAACAATTTCTCCCGGGCGGATAATCAGCGGTCCGGCGCGGGAGAAAGATTTTACTTCACCGGGCAGATCATAATTTGCCCGCAGCATTTTATAGAATTGCTGTGAATGGCTTTGCTCGACCACCAGAATGCGCTTTGCCCCCTTAAGCGCCTGATCAAACAGCTTTGGCAGGGCCGGTGACAGCAGTCGCATAGCGACAAGCCTACAGGAGAAACCCTGCTGGCCAAGGCGGTCAATACCCTCGCGCACCGCATTGGTAGTCGACCCCCAGGTGAGGACGACAAGCTCGCTGTCTGCATCACCGTCAATGTCGGCCCAGTGATCGCCATAGTCAAAGTCGGTCAGTTTACGGTCACGCTTGTCGAGCTGGTCGCGGTGATCCTCCATCATTGTTGACGGCAGGCCCTTGGGATTATGCTCCAGACCGTCGGCAGTATATTGCCCGCCCGGCGTCCCCGGCAGGGTCATCGGCGAAATCCCGCTCGCGGTGACCGCATAGCGCCGATACTCTTCCTGCGGCTCATGCTCGACCAGCCGCTGGGCGATAAAGGCGACATTGGCTGGCGGATCAATCACCGCGCTGGCCTGACCCATGAATTGATCGGACAGCACAATCGCCGCCGTCTGTAACGATTCGGCAAGATGAACCGACCATTGGGCAGTGAAAATACAATCCTCGACCGAGGTCGGCGCGGTGACAATATGCGGCGCATCGCCGTGCAGGCCATAAACTGCAATATTCAGATCGGTCTGTTCGGATTTGGTCGGAATACCGGTTGACGGCCCGCCGCGCATGACATCAATCACCACCACCGGAGTTTCAGAGGCGACCGCAAGGCCAATGCCTTCCATCATCAGCGACAGTCCCGGCCCCGACGTCGCCGTCAGCGACGGCTTGCCGCCAAAAGAGGCCCCGATCGCCATATTGATCGACGCCAGTTCATCCTCGGCCTGAACCAGAGTGCCGCCGACTTTGGGCAGGTTGGGTGACATCCATTCCAGAATCTCGGTCGCCGGGGTAATCGGATAGGCGGCAACAAATCTGATGCCGCCGCGAAGCGCACCAAAACCGGTCGCCTGATTGCCACTGATCAGCCAGCGTTTGACCCCGCCTTCAGACGGTGCCACCTTCACCGGTGACGTGACCGCCGTTGCTGCCTCAAATCCGGCATGAACTGCGGCGCGGCTCGCGGTCACTGCGGCCTCGCCTTTCTTGCTGAGCTTCTTGTCAATGATA
>JAADGA010000223.1 GCA_013152615.1 Alphaproteobacteria bacterium | reverse complement strand
AGGCACGCCAGATCGATAATCCACGGGACCTGTGGACCGATTTCCGGCGCGAAAATAACTGGGCTTAAGCGGGCGGTGAGGGGCCGTGTTATCTCCTCTTGTTTTTTGGCCACTTATGGTTATTTTGATGGGCAATCTGATTTAACGGCGAGTTTCTGATAATGGCGGTCTATACTCATGTCACGGCGGAAGAAATTGCGGCATTTATGGCGACATATGATGCTGGCGAAGTCATATCCTTCAAAGGTATTGCCGAGGGGGTGGAAAATTCCAATTATCTGGTACAGACCGACCGCGAGTCCTATATCCTGACCCTGTATGAAAAGCGGGTCAATCCCGATGATCTGCCCTATTTCCTCGGGCTGATGGATCATCTGGTCCATAAGGGCTGTCATACCGCACCGCCGGTGCGCGACCGCGACGGCGTTATCCTGAAATCCCTGTGTGGTCGTCCGGCGGCGCTGATCAGCTTTCTGCCCGGCCTGTCGATCACCCGGCCACAGCCGGATCATTGTCATCAGTTGGGCAAGGAAATGGCGAAAATGCATGCGGCGGCGGCGGATTTTGATCTTGCGCGCAAGAATGCCCTGTCGCTCGGCGGCTGGCAGACTCTGGTCCGGGCCTGTCAGGGGCGCGCCGACGAGGTCGCAGATGGTCTCGGCGCGTTGCTGCTGGACGAAATGGCGTTCCTCGAAAGCCACTGGCCACAAAACCTGCCCACCGGCATCATTCATGCCGACCTGTTTCCGGACAATGTTTTTTTTATCGCGGGCAGGCTGTCCGGGCTGATTGACTATTATTTTGCCTGCAATGATATTCTGGCTTATGACATTGCGATCTGTCTCAACGCTTGGTGTTTTGAGCCGGACGGGGCGTTTAACATTACCAAGGCCCGCCGACTGGTTCAGGGCTATAGCCGGGTGAGGCCGCTGTCCGGGGATGAAACCGCCGCGCTGTCGATCCTGTGCCGGGGGGCAGCCTTGCGTTTTCTGCTATCGAGGCTTTATGACTGGCTCAACCGGGTGGCGGGGGCGCTGGTGGTGGTCAAGGACCCGGGTGAATATATAGACAAGCTGAAATTCCACCGGGCGGTAAAAAGTCCATCAGAATATGGACTGGATTTATGAAGGAAGTCATTATCTATACTGACGGCGCGTGTTCGGGCAATCCGGGGCCGGGGGGCTGGGGGGCGTGGCTGCTGTCGGGTAATCATAAAAAAGAGCTCACCGGCGGCATGGCGGAAACCACCAATAACCGGATGGAACTGATCGCGACCATAGAAGGCCTGAACAGCCTGAAGGCCCCGTGTCATGTCACGCTTTATACCGATAGTGTCTATGTTCAGAACGGCATTACCAAATGGATTCATAACTGGAAGAAAAATGGCTGGCGGACGGCGGGGCGCAAACCGGTTAAAAATGCCGATCTGTGCTGGACATAGCGGCACAGCGCCACGACATCAACTGGAAATGGGTCAAGGGTCACGTCGGCAATCCGGGCAATGAAAAGGCCGATGAACTTGCCCGTCAGGGTATGGCTGACTATAAATATTAGCCAGGGTATGGCCGACTATATTAGTCAGGGTATGGCTGACTATAAATATTGGAGAAGGAACAACATATGTCGCGGGATGATTTATTCAAGGCGATTGATATTGCCGATGAAACCAGACTGAGGGCCATACTTGAACGCGATGGCACCTTGGCCTCAAGCCGTAGTTCAGACGGGGTGTCAGCGATATTATTCACGCTCTATCTGGCAAAATATAATCTGACCAAAGTCCTGCTGGCGTATGAGCCGGTCCTTGACCTGTTTGATCTGACAGCGCTGAACAGGACAACGGAACTTGGCGACCTGCTGGAAAAGGATGACAGTGATCCGGACCAGATCAGCGGTGACGGTTTTTCGGCGCTGCATCTGGCGTGTTTTTTCGGTGCGCTCGACTGTGCCGCCCTGCTGGTGGAAAAGGGCGCCAATGTCAATATTCATACCAGTAATACTTCGGACTTAAGGCCGCTCCACAGTGCCTGTGCCGCCGGTCACGGGGCCATTGTCAGCCTGCTGTTAAAGGCCGGGGCAAAACCGGATGTGATTCAGGTTGGCGGCTATACCCCGCTGATGGCGGCGGCGAGTCTGGGCAATGCGCCGGTGGTTGACCTGCTGCTGGAGTATGGCGCGGGCCGTGTGGTGAAATCCGATGATGGCCGCACGGCGGCGGATTTTGCCAGAACGGCGGGCTTTGACGGCCTGATCGACAGGCTGTTGCCAAATCAGAAATAAGATCAGAAATAAGATCAAAAATAGAATCAGCAATATGTTACTTGACTTTATGAGATATAGTTTGTCACTATGGCCGCCGGGTAGAGGGTAATTAAAATTATAAATTCATAAACCTGAAATGCGGGGATGTAAGCATGAAACATATATTCAAGATTTTTATTATAACGGGGATTATATCGTTAACTCAGACTTTTCCGGCGGCCATTGCTGCGGAAAGTGCTAAAAAGGCACCAGAAGTAAAAATTCCAAAAATCCTGACGTCAGTTACCAAACATACCGAAAAATTCAATGGTAAGCGGATAAAATATACCGCCACCGCCACCGATACCCATCTTAAAAATGACAAGGGTCAGGTCGTTGCCAGTATTTTCTCGATCGCCTATGTCAAGGACGGGGTCAAGGACGAATCAACCCGGCCAATTACCTTCCTGTTTAACGGCGGGCCGGGATCAGCATCCCTGTGGTTGCAGATGGGTGCCTTTGGCCCGAAACGGGTTGCGGTGCCAAGCGACGCCACCGATGCCGGGGCCGCGCCCTACAAGGTGGTTGATAATCATCTGAGCCTGCTGGATGTCACCGATATGGTCTTTATTGATCCGGTCGGCACCGGCTATTCCAAAGTGATTGGCAAGGGCAAGGGCAAGGATTTCTGGGGCCTGAACGAGGACGCGAAATCAGTGGCCAAATTCATTCAGAAATATGTCACCGAACACCGGCGCTGGAATTCACCGAAATATATTGCCGGCGAAAGCTATGGCACCACCCGGGCGGCCGCCTTGGTCAAGGAATTGCAGCAGGGCTATAACAGTATGGCGCTGAACGGGGTTATTCTGATATCATCGGTGCTGGATTTCCAGACGATTGATGGTGGTGAGGCCAATGATCAGCCTTATGTCAGCTTCCTGCCGACATTTGCCGCCGTTGCCTGGTATCATAACAAGGTCGACAAGAAAGGCTGGACGTTAAAAACCTTCGTTGATGCGGCGCGGAAATTTGCCATGAACGACTATTCCGTAGCTCTGCTCAAGGGCAATCGCATGACCGCCGCCGAACGTAAGTCAGTAACCGAAAAGCTTAGCCAGTTTACCGGCCTCAGCAAAAAATATCTGAAGGAATCCCGGCTCCGGGTTAATGAATTCCGCTTTATGAAACAGTTGCTGCGCGATCAGGGCAAGGTTCTCGGTCGTTTTGATGGCCGCTATACCGGCACCGAAGAAGATTCTGTCGGTGGCAGCATCAGGAGCGACCCGTCAAGCTATGGCATCAGCGGGGCCTTTACCGCCGCGGTCAATGATTATTTTGAACGCGACCTGAAGATAAACCGCGATGCCACCTATGAAGTATTGAGCGACAAACCGGGCAAAGAGTGGGACTGGAAACAGGGCAAGCACTGGAGCGGCGGTTATCCGGCACTGGGCAATTATATCGCGCGCGGCATGCGGCAGAATAAAGATCTGAGGATTTTTGTCGCCAACGGCTATTTCGATATGGCGACGCCTTTCTTCGGCACCGAATATACCATGGCCCAATATGGTATGGACAAGAGCCGGATCACCATGGATTACTTCAAGTCCGGGCATATGATGTATCTGCATCATCCGTCGCTGATAAAATTATCGAAAGATGTGCATAAGTTCATATTAGACGGTAAAAAATAACCCGGAGGTCTCGAATGCGCCGGATATTGTTTGCGGTTATCGTTGCGGGGTTCTTTATGACGGTCAATAACGCCCTTTATGCGGCTGACCGGTGGCCACTATCCCACCGGGGCAGCCGCAACGTCGGGGCGGAATTTGCCACCCGTTCCCCGGTTATTGCCAAAAACGGTATGGCGGCGACCAGTATTCCGCTGGTGACCCAGATCGCCCTTGATATTCTTAAAAAGGGCGGCTCTGCGGTTGACGCCGCGATTGCGGCCAACGCCGCCCTCGGGCTGATGGAGCCAACCGGCAGTGGCATGGGCGGTGACATCTTTGCCATTGTCTGGGATCCGGCGACTAAAAAACTCTATGGTCTGAACGGCTCCGGCCGTTCACCAATGGGCCTGAGCTATAATACCCTTCTGCGCGAGTTGAAAAAACGTCATCGCACCAGTATCCCGCCGTTCGGCGTGCTGCCGGTATCGGTGCCGGGGGCGGTGGACGGCTGGTTTGCCCTGCATAAGAAATTTGGCAAATTATCAATGAAGCAGGATCTGGCTCCGGCAATTTCCTATGCCCGGAACGGTTTTCCGGTAACGCAATTGATCGCGCATTATATGAAGGTCGCCGGTGAGCGCTACCTTGATCCGAAGTCCGGGGTCGAGGAAACCGCCAATTTCCTGAAAACCTATTATCCGGGAGGTAAAGCCCCGGTGCAGGGCCAGATTTTTAAAAATCCAGATCTGGCAAAGACGCTGACCCTGATTGCCAACGGTGGCCGGGACGCCTTCTATAATGGCCCG
>JAADGA010000222.1 GCA_013152615.1 Alphaproteobacteria bacterium | reverse complement strand
GTTTTTTACCTTCATACCGCCGCTCCTATACCGGATATTATCTATATTCTGTGACCGGATATAAGTCGCCGCAGACTTTTCCATTCAGCATCATTTTTTCGAGGACTTTGTTCACCATTTTATGTAGAGTCCGAGTCATGAATAAATTATATCATTATTGGTTTTCGCCGTCTTCCAGGGCTGTGCGGGTGATGCTGTGCGAACAGAATATTGACTTTGAGATGATTCTCGAATTGCCGTGGGTCCGGCGTCATGATTTTCTGGTGCTGAACCCGGCGGCGACAGTTCCGGTCATGGTTACCGATGACGGATTGGCCCTGTGTGGCAGCTATGCCATTCGTGAATATCTGGATGAAAAGGGGTCTGAACCGTCCCTGCTCGGGCAGACACCGGAGGAGCGGGCCGAAGTCCGGCGGCTGATTGACTGGTTTGATGTCAAATTCAATGAGGAAGTGACGACGCTGATTATTGCCGAAAAGGTCATGAAACGCTTTCTCAAGCTCGGGGTGCCGGAGGCGAGCAATATCCGCTGTGCGGCCATCAACCTCAAACAGCATCTGAAATATATCGAATATCTGGCAGAACGGCGCAACTGGCTTGGTGGCGATAAAATCTCTCATGCTGATATTGCGGCGGCGGCGCATCTGTCGTGTATTGATTATCTTGGTGATGTGCCGTGGGATGATTTTGTTGGTGCGCGTGACTGGTATGCCCGCATCAAGTCGCGGCCTTCTTTCCGGCCGCTGCTCAAAGACCTGATTGCCGGACTGCCGCCGGTGGCACACTACAAGAATCTTGATTTCTGATCCTTGATGCCGGAGGAACCTGCTGTAAAAAATCATATTATCCGGATGGCACAGGATGCGGGATTTGAGTTGATCCGCTTTACCGCTGCGGATGACCTGTCGGCCAGTGCCAATCATTTCCGGGAGTTTTTGCAGCTGGGCCGCCACGGGGATATGGCGTGGATGGACGCCAAGGCCGACCGCAGAGCGGACCCCCGTACCCTGTGGCCCGCGGTGCGGAGTATTATCATTCTGGCGATGAATTCCGGCCCGCGCCACGATCCGTTAAAACAGCTGACACTGACGAACCGGGGTAATATCTCGGTTTATGCCCGCGGCAGGGATTATCATGATGTGGTCAAGAAAAAATTAAAACAGGTCGCCCGTGATCTGCACCGGACCTATAACGCCGAAGTCAAGGTCTTTGTCGATACTGCCCCGGTGATGGAAAAGCCGCTGGCGGCAAAGGCCGGGCTTGGCTGGCAGGGCAAACATACCAATCTGGTCAGTCGCGATTATGGCTCATGGTTGTTTCTTGGCAGTATTTTTACCACGCTTTCGCTGGCGCCTGACCCGCCGGAGACGGATCATTGTGGCAGTTGCCGCCAATGTCTGGACATTTGCCCGACCAACGCTTTCCCCGCCGCCCGTCAGCTCGACGCCCGGCGCTGCATATCCTATCTTACCATTGAATATAAGGGCCATATCGCCGAAGAATACAGAAGGCCGATCGGCAACCGTATCTATGGCTGTGACGATTGCCTGAGCATTTGTCCGTGGAACAAATATGCCCGCACACTGGATGAAACCGCCTATCTGCCGCGGATAGAACTGGCCATGCCTGACCTTGGCGATCTGGTGGCTTTGGATGACGCGTCTTTCCGTCAGGTATTTTCCGGCTCACCGATAAAGCGCATTGGCCGCGATTTCTTTATCCGCAATGTGCTGATCGCGATTGGTAATAGTGGTAATGCCAATTTTATCGCGGTGACGGAACAAAGGCTTTGCGACCTTTCCCCCCACGTCCGGGCCATGGCGGTATGGGCGCTTTCCCGGTTATGTGATCTGAGCCAGTGGCAGCGCATTAAAGAAAAACATTACCGGGATGAAAAGGACGCCGATGTTCGGCAGGAATGGGAGAAATAAGATAAAGAGATGAAAATACCTCCTGAGCCTGAGGCCCTGACGTTGCCCTGACGCACGGATATTGTTCCAGTCAACAAAGGCTAATCCGGTTTTCTATTCTTTGTGTTTCTTGGTTTTGGAAATTTTTGACATGCTGGGCTTGCCCGCTTCTCTTTTGGTAATTTTATCCATTTTTTTGACCTTTTTCTTCATCATCTTCTCAACTTTTTTATGCTCGCCTTTGCCGCCGGCCTGGGCAACTACCGGTGTAATGACAAAAGAAGCTGCCGCCAAAATAGCAATCATTAATTTCGGAGAGATAATATTTCTGGTTAATTTACGCATGGAAGGCTCCTTTTTTCGAGTTAATAAGCTCAATAATATTCCTGAGTTCAGCTATATTGCCTGCCAATTATGTCACAATTGAGGTTTGAGCAAATCGATGTTCGTCCGGGCCAGTTTGGCAAATTCGGATTTGGGGTAGAGCGTTATGATCTTCTGCCATTGCTCGCGGGCCTGTGCCTTGTCACCGGTTTCCCGGTAAAGGATGCCGCTTTCCAGTAAAATATCCTTTTCATTGGGGGCAAGTTTCTGAGCCACCCTTAAATCCAGTCTGGCCCCGGGATAATTATGTTGCTTGCGGTAAGCCTTGGCCCGTTGCAGGAAGCCGTCGAATTGTTTGGGTTCTTTTGCTATGGCGACGGTGAAGTCCCCGATCGCGGCCTGATATTCCCCGCGCAGGATTTGCAGGGTGCCGCGTGCCAGATATAGCTGATGAATAAACAGGCGGTTTTTGGTGGTGATATGCTGCTGATCAAGCCCTGAGAGGGCTGCGCTATAGGCGATATAGGCCTTGTCCAGATCATCGGCCTGTTCCCAGGCCAGTGCGGTCTGGATATAGAGCTGAATCCGGAGCCGGGCATCCTTTTGTGCCTGATAGGGATCGGTATTGCCCTTGATAATCATGTCATCCACCAGCTTTTCCAGTAGAATGGCGGCATCTTTTGCTTTGCCCAGGGTCAGAAGGCCGAGCGCCTTGCAATGGCCGGCGGGAACCCGTCCCGAGCCGCTGTAAATCCAGTTATTGGCGTATTTTATCGCCTTGCCGGGATTGCTTTGCACCAGTTTGATACAGTCATGGTATTTTTGGGCCTCGGCTTTTACGCTCGCGCTTTCTGCCGCCAGACTTTGGGGGACAAGCTGCGGCATGAGGCCGGTAAGGATGATCGCAAATAATAAATATTTCATTTTTCGGAATATGATCTTAAATTCAGAGTGGATCAAACAAATAATTGATCATTTTAATCAGGAGAGAGCATGACCCAAAGATTATTCTGTTTCGGGCTGGGGTATAGTGCGCATGGCCTGGCCGCTCATCTGCAACAGCGGGCAGCGGGCTGGCAGGTTGCCGGGACGGATCGTGGCGACGGGCGGCCGAACCGGTTTCAGTTAGGCGGTGATAGCTA
>JAADGA010000221.1 GCA_013152615.1 Alphaproteobacteria bacterium | reverse complement strand
CCGAAGACAATATCCATGACATGTGGGACTGGGTCGGCGGGCGGTTTTCGCTATGGTCGGCCATTGGACTGCCGATTGCGCTCACCCTCGGCTTTGATAATTTTGAAAAGTTATTGCACGGGGCCAATGCTATGGACCAGCATTTCCGGACGGCACCGCTGGAAAAAAACGCGCCGGTGATTCAGGCGCTGATCGGGGTATGGAACAGCAGCTTCCTCGGCATGCAGACTCAGGCGATCCTGCCCTATAATCAATCGTTACACATGTTTTCGGCCTATCTGCAACAGGCGGATATGGAAAGTAACGGCAAATCGGTCGATTGGGACGGCAAGGATGTCGCCTATTCCACCGGGTCAATTATCTGGGGGCAGCTCGGCATCAACGGTCAGCATGCCTTTTATCAATATCTGCATCAGGGCAAGAATATCATCCCGGCGGATTTTATCGGTGCGGCCCTAAGCTCCAATACCGTCAAGGGCCACCATGAATATCTGATGGCTAATTTTTTCGCCCAGACCCAGGCGTTAATGACCGGCATCGGCAAGGATCAGGTGCGTGAAGAGCTGCGGGCCAAGGGTAAATCCGAAGCCTATATTGAAAACCTCGTATGTCATAAAGTCCATCAGGGCAACCGGCCAACCAACACCATCCTGCTGAAGAAAATTGATCCCCACACCCTCGGAGCCCTGATCGCGCTGTATGAACATAAAATTTTTGTTCAGGGGATCATCTGGCGGGTGTGTTCTTTTGATCAGTGGGGGGTTGAACTGGGTAAGGAACTGGCCAATCACCTGCTGCCGCAACTGGAACCGGATGCGATCATTGAGGATCAGGACAGTTCGACCAGGGGCCTGATCAATTTTTACCGCAAAGCCAGAGAAGAATCCCTGTAAAAAATCCTGTAAAAATCCCTCTAAACCCACCCGTCCCGATTATTATTCCCCCTGCTGCCTTGTCTTTAGCGCCAGTATATTTATACTCTGAGCCAAATAACGGAGAATAACCCAAGGGGCATCAGAGATGAAACGACGAAAGTTTCTTAAAACAACGGCGGCGGCCGGGGCGGTCGGGGCAGCAACATTTAGCGGGCTGTCGGCACCGGCCTATGCCACCGGACGGCGACGGCTTAAAATGGTCACCACCTGGCCAAAAAATTTCCCCGGCCTTGGCACCCGTGCCGAAGAATTCGCCCGTGATATTAATGTCGCCACCGATGGCCGTATCCATATCAAGGTTTACGCCGCCAATGAACTGGTGCCGCCGCTTGAGGCCTTTGACGCGGTACGGGCGGGCAAGGCCGATGTTTATCATGGCTCGGAATATTACTGGCAGGGCAAGCACAAGGCCTTTGCCTTTTTTACCGCCATTCCCTTTGGTCTGACCGCTATGGAACAGAGCCAGTGGCTGAATTACGGCGGCGGTCAGGCGTTATGGGATGAGCTATCGGGCCGGTTCAACATCAAGGCGCTCACCTGCACCAACAGCGGGGTTCAGATGGGCGGCTGGTTTAAAAAGGAAATTAACAGCGTTGAGGATTTCAAAGGCCTGAGAATGCGGATTCCGGGCCTTGGCGGCGAGGTCCTGAAACGGCTCGGCGCGACGACCGTGACCAAGGCTGGCGGCGAAATCTATCTGGCGCTCAGTCAGGGCAATATTGACGCCTCTGAATGGGTCGGGCCGTGGAATGATCTGGCTTTCGGCTTTTACAATATCACCAAATATTATTACACTTCCGCCTTTCAGGAACCGGGGGCCGCCATTGCCGCCGGCTTTAACAAGCAAATCTGGGACAGCTTCAGCCCGGCGGATCAGGCAATTATCACCGCGGTTGCCGGTGATAATTACCAGAAGTCACTGGCGGAATTCAATGCCCGCAATGCGGTCGCCCTGAAAGTGCTGGTTGACAAACACGGGGTCAAGCTCCGGACTTATTCTGATGAAATTCTGATCGCCCTCACCCGGGTTTCCGATCAGCTGTTACAGGAACTGGCGCTTGAAGATGACCTGACCAAACGGATTTACAACAGCTATATGGACACCCGCCGCGCGGCAATGGCATGGGGGGCAATTGCCGCTGAGCCTTATTACCGGTCACGGCGGCTGTATCATAATTTTGGCAAGAAACTGTAACCAGCCGTGATCCTGTGGCTGCTTAAAATATCACGCGGGATTGACCGTTTCAGTGACGCCACCGGCCGGGCGGTCTCGTGGCTCACCCTGATGCTGGTTCTGATGCAGTTTGTCATTGTGGTCGGCCATTATATTTTTCATATCGGCGCGATATTCCTCCAGGAAAGCCTGCTCTATATGCATAGTGTGATTTTCCTCGGGGCGGCGGCCTATACCCTGCGCCATAATGGTCATGTCAGGGTCGATATTTTTTACAGCCATTTCGGCGAAAAAGCCCGGGCGTGGATTAATCTGCTCGGCTGTGTGTTTTTCCTGCTTCCGGTGGTGACCGTCATTGGCTGGATGGCCTGGCCTTACGTTGCCGCGTCATGGCAAACCTTCGAAGGCTCGATCGAATCCAGCGGTATTCAGGCGGTCTATCTGTTAAAAAGCATGATACTGTTTTTTGCCGCAAGCCTGTTGCTTCAGGGCCTCGCGCTGCTGCTGCATTCGCTGCTCACCATTATCGGGGTTGAGCATATCGCGGAAGAACAGCCGGAGGGGATATAATGGCGCTGAATATCATCCTCGACCTGTGCATGTTCCTTGCGGTGGTGATCTTATTGATGGCGGGCTTTCCGGTTGCCTTCACCCTCGGCGGTACCGCGATATTATTCGTCGGCATCGGCATCTATTTTGATCAGATTGACAGCAGTTTTATTGGCCTGATCCCGGAACGTATTTTTGGCATCATGACCAATGAAGTCCTGCTCGCAGTGCCCCTGTTTATTTTTATGGGGGTGATGCTGGAACGGTCAAAAATTGCCGAGGATTTGCTCGACAGCATGGCGAGGCTGATGGGCAAGGTGCCGGGCGGGCTCGGAATTTCGGTGACGCTGGTCGGTGCGCTGCTCGCCGCCTCGACCGGCATTGTCGGCGCGACGGTGGTGACGATGGGATTGCTCAGCCTGCCGACCATGCTCAAAAAAGGCTACAGCCCGGCGCTGGCCTCCGGCACCATTGCCGCCGCGGGCACGCTCGGGCAGATCATCCCGCCGTCAATTGTGCTGGTATTGCTCGGCGATCAATTATCCACCGCCTGGCAGACCGCCCAGCTCGAGATGGGCAACTGGGCACCGGAGCCACTGTCGGTCGGTGATCTGTTTGCCGGAGCCTTCATTCCCGGTATGGCGCTGGTGATATTATATATTCTGTATCAAATCGCCGTCGGATTTTTCTTCCCGCGGCTGTCACCACCGAATAAAAC
>JAADGA010000220.1 GCA_013152615.1 Alphaproteobacteria bacterium | reverse complement strand
GGGGTCCGCGACCGGCATGGGCTATACCAATGACTGTGTGACCCTGCTGACCATGGCGCAATATATTCGCAATCTGGGCTACCGCGCCTATGCCACCATGAATGACAGTGCGCTTGCGGTTCCGCTGGCGGTACAGGCCGGGCTTGGTGAAGCTGGCCGCCATAGCCTGCTGATTACCCCGGAATATGGCGCCCGTCTGCGTCTGGGCAAGATTTTTACCGATATGCCGCTGGTTCATGACCAGCCAAGAAAATTCGGGGTGCGGGAATTCTGCGCAATCTGCAACCGTTGTGCCAAAGGCTGTCCGCCCAAAGCCATCAGTTTTGACCAGCCGTCGGAAAAAATCTTTAACCGTTCGAATCTTAAAGGTGTTGTCAAATGGTCAACAAATGCCGAGAAATGTTTTAAATTCTGGGTCAATCAGAATACCGACTGTTCCATCTGTATCCGGGTTTGTCCCTATAACCGGGATTACGGCAAATGGTATAACCGGTTATGGCGGCAACTGGCCGGGGGCCGGGGGCGCAAAATCGCCTTGTGGCTGGATGATAAAATATCCCGCAGAACTGAAATCCGCCGACTGGTGGCAGAAGAAAATTAATTAGCGGTGGCGGACAGCAGGGAAAAGATCAGCGGATTTAAAAATCCGGTTGCTTACCGGGTTGCCGGGGTATATGGCGGCGTGTTCATGTATGTCGGCATCAGCCTGCCATTCTGGGCCTTATGGCTGGCGGGTATCGGGATAACCCCCGGTGAAATCGGCTTTCTGATCGGCTTTCCGGCTTTCCTCAAGGTGTTGTCATCGCCGTTCATTGCCCAGTTATGTGATCGGACGGGCATGGTGCGGCGGCCGATGATGGCGCTGCTGGCGCTGTCAATCCTGTTCTTCTATGGTTATTTCTTTTTGCAGAGTTTTTATCCCTTGATCGTGGTGACGCTGCTGTTTTCCATGACCTATTATGCCATTGCGCCGTTACTGGAAAGCCATGCGGTCAGGATTTGCGACAAATATAACCTGCAATATGGCCGGGTTCGTTCTGTCGGCTCGATCGTTTTCGTCGTTACATCTGTTCTTTTCGGCAAATATCTTGACCATTTCGGTTATGGCTATTTTCTGTATTTCGGTATTGCCAGTCTGGCGATTACCTTCGTTACGGTATTTTTTCTGCCACGGGAAAAGAAGGGACTGCCGTCGCGGATGGCGGTAGCCCAAGACCATGCGCCGTTAAAATTCCTGCTGACCAACCGGCGCTTCATCATGTTCCTGATAGTGATCAGCCTGATCCAGATGAGCCATGGCTTTATCTATGTCATGGGCAGCATTTACTGGGCCGCCGAGGGCATTGATAACACCACGATCGGCATGTTATGGAGCATTGGCGTCCTTTCCGAAATTGGTGTCTTTATCTTTGCCGGCCGGTTTATCAGCCGTTTCCGCCCGATGTATATGCTGGCGTTCATTGCGTTTTTCGGCGTGGTGCGCTGGGGGGTTCTTGGCCTGACTTCCTATCTGCCGATACTGATTATTGTCCAGACATTTCACGGGCTGACTTATGCCGCCACTCATCTGGTGGCGATGAATTTCCTGTCAACCCGGGTGCCGGACAAATATTTCATGACCGCACAGTCATTATACAGCTCGATCCCGATGGGGCTTTCAATCGGCACTGTTATGCTGTTGTCCGGCCCGCTTTATAACTGGTTTGGCGGCCATGCCTATTTTTTCATGGCTGGCCTGTGTGCTATCGTGCTGTTTATGGCAAGATTCGTCCGCCGGGTCGAACCGGGAAAGCTGCATTAATCCTTAGCGGGCAGAACCTGTGCCAGCACACGCAGGGTGTTGCCGCCCATAATCTTGCGGATGTCCTGATCGGAAAAGCCCTGTTTCATCAGTTCCTGAGTGATCAGCGCCATGCCGCTGGCATCAAAGGGCGCTTCAATAGCGCCGTCAAAATCGGACCCGAGGCCGACATAATCAACCCCGACCAGCTTAACAATATATTTGATCGTCCTGACAATGGCCGTGGGGCTCAGGCCACAGGTGGCAATTTTCCAGAAGCCGACCCCGACCACGCCGCCGGTGCGGGCAATGCCCCTGATCTGGTCATCGGTCAGGTTGCGCGGATTGTCACAAATGCCGCGCACCCCGGTATGGGAATCAACCACCGGACTGGTGGCCATTTTCAACACATCGTCAATCAGCGCCGGTGAACCATGGGCGACATCAATCAGCATGCCTCTTTTTTCCATTTGCTGAAATACCTTGCGGCCAAAATCAGTCAGGCCCCCGTGGCTGACCCCGTGGGCAGAGCCGCCGAGTTTGGTATCAAAGAAGTGAGTTGCCGCCATCATGCGGAAATCAGCATCATACATGACCTTGACATTGGCGATGTCACCTTCGAGCACCTGTGCGCCTTCGATGCCGAGGAAACCGGCGGTAATTTTCTTGCCGGCCTTGCGCGCGGCGATAAAACTGGCCAGATCGGCTTTGGTCTTGATGATGACGAATTGGCCGTTGGATCTTTTGGCAAACTGGTGCAGTTTGCGTGACTGGTACAAGGCCCGTTGTTTCAGGCTGAACAGGCTTTTGGTTGGCCAGTGTTCGGCAAAGGCGAGCAGGGTAATCTGGTCACTGTCGCCGGTATTCCGGTAAATATTAAGGTTTTTCGGCACCTTGCTGACCACGGTGAAGGCCTGCAATGAAAGATTGCCTTCCTGCATTCGTGGCAGGTCAACCAGACCATAATCATTTTTTTTCAGAAAGTCCCGGTTCCACAACAGAAAGTCGGAATGAAGGTCGGCGACAATCAGGCTGTTGTGGAGCTTCTGCGCCGCCGCACTGACGGCGTAGGGCGGCGGGGTTTTAGCCTTGTTTATGGTCGCATCCATGTGCGAGGCATAGTCGGGCAGGGCGATATAATAAAGTGCCAGAATAACCGCTGCAATTATCACCGCGAAAATTTTTATCTTTTTCATGATGTCTCTCCCTATTGTGTTTTTAGCCGTACCAAATCATACGTTTGTATTTATTATGACGGATAATAAATCCGAAGGCAATGAAAAGATAGTTCCGGCCAGATAGTCCCGGCCAGATAGCTCCTGCCAGATAGTCCCGGCCAGATAGTCCCGGCCAGATAGTCCCGGCCAGATAGTCCCGGCCAGATAGTCCCGACCAGATAGTCCCGACCAGATAGTCCCGGCCAGACGGCAGGGTAGTTGTGTTTTCATATATTATCCTGTACCTGTTGCGGCAGGAAATTATGAAAGCGTTGCCTAATGTCAGACAGTGAGACCAACAGACCTCAGGAAAATAATGCTGCCGGGGTGACATTTGCGTTGGCGGCGTTCACCATATGGGGTCTGATCCCGATTTTTTACAAGCAGTTGTCCCAGGTGCCGGCGCTTGAATTCCTTGGCTATCGGATAATGTGGTCCTTTGTCTTTTTAATTTTTATGCTATTTTTCAGACGGACATTCGATGTATTGGTCCGGGAGATAGTCCATAGTCTCCGTGACCGGAAATTAATGCTGCTGCTGGGCGTGACCGCAAGCCTGATCAGCAGCAACTGGCTGGTTTATATCTGGGCAATCGCCCATGATCATGTGCTGGAGGCCAGTCTGGGCTATTTCATCAATCCGTTGATGAATGTCGCTCTGGGCCTGCTGTTGCTCGGGGAAAGGCTGAGCCGGACCAAGCTGGTTGCGGTTGGTTTGGCGACGTCCGGTGTTGTTTACATGATTTTGGCCGGGGGTGAATTCCCGTGGATAGCGCTCTATCTGTCGACCAGTTTTGCCCTGTATGGTCTGATCCGGAAAAAAATTCGTATCGGGGCCATCATCGGCTTGTGGATTGAAATGTTGTTGCTGTTGCCGGTCGCGCTGGCTTATCTGTTTTATCTCGGGCTATCGACGCCGCCCGGCACGGCCGGTTATGATAATTATATAATTTTCATGCTGGTGATCA
>JAADGA010000219.1 GCA_013152615.1 Alphaproteobacteria bacterium | reverse complement strand
CCCTGCGGGTGAATAAATCCTGCATGGTCAATGTCAAAGAGGTCGAACATGGTGAGAAATTCCTTAAAGGCACCGTCTATATTGGTCAGGGCGGCAAGCATTTCATGGTGAAGAAATCAGGCAGCGATCTGATCTCTCAGGTGATAGAGGATACAGAGGGGGAGAGTTACCGGCCATCGGTGGACCGGCTGTTCTGTTCGGTCGCCGATGCGGTTGGGGCGGCGGCGGTCGGGGTAATCCTGACCGGAATGGGCAAAGACGGGGCGCTTGGATTGCTGACACTGCGAAAATCCGGGGCCGCAACCCTGGGACAGGATGAGGCAAGCTCGATCGTTTATGGTATGCCCAAGGCGGCGATGATGGCAGGCGCGGTGGAAAAGCAGGTGTCCCTGACCAATATGGCGCAGGAAATTATCTCATCCTGCGCCCGGCCGCTGCGGTCGCAGAAAGCAGTAGCCGTATGATCGCCTCCAGCCTTTCCCCAGCCCGCAAAAACCAGAGCGGCCAAACGACCAGCCAGCCGACCAGCCAGACGACCGGCCAGACGACCAGCCGGAGCGGTAAGACATCCGGCCCGGCTATGGCGCTTGAGGATATGAAGGCGATCAGACGTTGTGCGCTGGCTAATATTGCGGTGGAAATAGGGTTGGTTTCTGATCTTGTTGAAGAAAATATCGGTGATCTGTCCGAAGAATTTATCAAACTGGTGAAATATTCAAGACAACAGGTCGAGGATATAGCCATGGCATGTAATTTATTGCCGGAGGGCGATATTGTCCGCAATATTTTAACCGAAATAATGGCCGTTTCCACTGGTTTCGATATCAATGTCAACAGGATGATATACAGCCTGCAATTTCAGGACCGTAGCCGTCAGCTGATGCAGGCAATGGTGGCAACGCTTGATATCCTGATTGGGTTGTCGGAAAGTCTGGAAAATAACCAGGTGGGAGAGATATTAGCGGCCAAGCCGGTTATTTCGGAAGAATCCCGAACTATTCTCAATCATCTGATCGCGGATGCCGATCATCAGGAACTGGACCGCAATTACATTGTTAAAATGTTTATGGGAGAGCAAAAGGCCGAAACGGCGGGCGAAAAGTCCCCTGATTCAGCCAACATCGAATTTTTTTAATTGGAGACTTTTAAAGTGAACTATCAAATTGACGTAAAAGACAAAATTCTGGAAGCAAAATTAAGCGAGAAAATTACTTTTTCCGACCTCGATGGCTTTCGGGAAATGATCAGTTGTATGGTGGAAAACCGGTCTGATCATAATGTTATGGATCTGAGCGATGTTGAATTTATTGATTCAGCCGGGTTGGGAATGCTGTTGCTCGCCCGGGATGAAATATCAAAAATATCTTCCCGGCTGACCTTAAAATCACCACAGGGGCAGGTTCAGCGCATGTTTGATGTTGCCCGTTTCGAGCAGATGTTTGATATTGTCTCTCCCTGAACGCGGTGCGTCACAATATGAGACAGCAACATTCGATGATATTCTCGACTGTCCTGTCCTGATCGTTGATGATGATGAACTTCATTGTCAGTTGATCTCCATTATCCTGTCTCAGGACGGCTTTCGCAATTTGCATTTCGCCTTTGATGGCCGCCAGGCTTTGCACAAGGCGCAGGAGGTAAAGCCGGAGCTGATCATTCTGGATATATTGATGCCGAATGTTGACGGCCTTGAGGTCTGTGCGGCTCTGCGGGCAATGGCACAGTTTAAAAATATTCCGATTATTGCCCATACCATCAAGCATGCCCCGGAGGACCGGGCAGAAATTTATGCTGCCGGGGCGACAGATATTTTTCCAAAACCGGTTTCCGAACGCGAGGTCCAGAACCGCGTCTATATGCATTTGAAATATGCCCGGCTGGTAAAGGGGCTAAAGCAATATCACCGGCGGCTGGAGCGTGATCTGGATATTGCACGCTCGATGCAGAATGCGCTGTTGCCAGAGCGGTCCCGGCTTGCGGATATATCCCGCAGCCACGGGGTCGAGATTAAATATTATTATGAAACTTCTGATGAACTCGGCGGGGATTTCTGGGGTATTGACCTGTTGGACCGCGATCGTCTTTTCATCTATATCACCGATTTTTCCGGTCACGGCGTAGCGGCGGCCCTGAATACTTTCCGGCTGCATTCGCTGATTGCAAATTACCGGACAACCCCGGGGGGGGAGATTACCCAACCGGCGGAATATCTGGAAAAACTTAATCACGATCTGTTTAAATTGCTGCCGGTGGAACAGTATGCCACCATGTTATGCGGTATTATTGATCTCGGGCAGAATATTTTCACCTATGCGGCGGCGGCCTCGACGGTGCCGGTAAAACTGAGGACGGGCAGTGGTGAGGTAAGCTGTCTCGACCCCTCGGGCCTGCCGCTCGGCATGATTGCAACGGCATCCTATGAAAATCGCACCATCCCGTTTCATCAAGGCGATCTTCTGTTTCTGTATAGTGATGTCATGACCGAAAGCCGTAATCAGAAGGGGCAGATGATCGGTGAGGATAATTTTATCGAGTTATGTGGCCGGATAAACAGCGGCCTTGGCCGCAATCAGGCCTTTCTCGACCAGTTGATGAAAAGCTTTGATATGCTGGTGGTCAGGCCCCTGCATGATGACCTGACCGCGGTCACCCTGAAAAGATGAGGGGAGACCTGTAACAAAAAAAGCGATAACCCCCCGACCGGCCCATGCGCGGACCAAAATAATCTGGAGGTCATTGCGTTTTGTTCAACAGGTTTACGTTAAGTTCCCCCGGTATTGTTTAAATATCATGCCAAGGCTTACCCACGATCTGGGGCATGCCGCCTAATTCTCCCAAGCAGAAATTTGATTATTCATGGCATTTATGAGAATACCTACGGTAGGATTATCAGCAGGCAAATCCCGAAGGGCCATAACTTCAGCCCCCGTCTTAAAAGGTAAAGCAAAATCTATTGGAAAGGCTGAACAAGTGAATCGGCTCGAAAGCAATCCATCACTTTTCTCCATATAGAGGGAGTTAATGGCTAAATTAATAGCAGAAAATAATAATTTTAAGTCACAATAAGAATAATATTTTTTAGGGGCAAGTGTGGTCAATTTTATCCGGGAAACGTTCATAGCAGGCAGGTCCTGGAAATCAAATTCCACTTTGTTCATATAGCAAAACAGATAGGTCAGACCATAGCGCAATATTTCAAATATGGCATATAGCGGGGTATCACTAGCCCATTTCAACTCGACCAGTTCCAGACAATCATCTTTCATGTGAACCCAGTAAACCGCCGCCCGTTTATCTGACACCTCATCAAGAAGGCCTGATGCTATAGGTATTTGATTATACCAACCATTCAAAAACCCTCGTTCAGAGAGAATGATAATGGCGCGCTCCAATAATACTTCCGG
>JAADGA010000218.1 GCA_013152615.1 Alphaproteobacteria bacterium | reverse complement strand
CGCGCCGACGGTGACCCGGAATTTATCGGTCACATTATATTCAACATGACCGAAAACAGCCTTCGAATCCGTCCGCTGTTTATATTTCGTATGTAATTGCAGGATAGGTGAAAATTTAAAAGGCGCAACCCCGAACGGCAGGGAACCACTGCCGAAAACCGAGTCCGACATGAAATAGTTATAGAGTTCGTTTACCCGATCCCAGGAATAATAGGCACCGGCAATCCACAGTAATTTATCACTTTGTCCGGCAAGGCGAAGCTCTGATGAGAAAACCTTGATGTCACTGGTGTTGATATTGCTCGAATCATTCGCCGCCATACCGTCCCAGTCATTGGACTCAACCCGGTTAAACTGGTCATAGCCGGTAATCGACGTCAGCGTTGTATCATCGGTGATATCCCAGTCTAATTTGACCGAGGCCCCCTTCAGGCGATTGTTGCGCTTTGGGCGAATGTTGAAGACCTTGCCACTCAGATCAGTGTAGGAATTCGTCCAGTCGGCGGCCCGGTTGTTGCCGGTTGAATACCACGGCGGTGTTTTGCCGCTGACAACATAGGGATATAATTGCCGGTAGGGATTATTAAACTCTTTCAGGCCAACCAGACGGCCATCATAAGCCGTATTGGCCTTATTGTCGGATTGATCATTACTATAATGGACAATAACAAGCAGTTTGGCGGTTTCGCCGAGCTTGAAATCAACCATCCCCCGAAGGGCATAGATATTTTTCTTGCCCAGAGTATCATTGCGGGTCAGACTGTTCTGCCAGCCTTTGCCGGATTGAGTCGTTTTAAAGGCGAGACGGGCGTTGATCCCCGGTGAAATCTGACCGTTCAGGTAGCCCTCAACATTCAGCGTTTCAAAGCTGCTGAAGCCAACGGTCATTCCGGCGGCGGTATCACTGGTCGGTTTCTTGCTGATAAAATTAATCTGACCGGCGGTGGTGTTGCGGCCATATAAATCCCCCTGTGGCCCTTTGAGAACCTCAACCCGTTGCAGGTCAAAAACAAGCCCGCGGCTCATCACGGTATAGGGCATGGCAATGCCGTCAAAATAGAGGCCGACAGTGGAGGATGCAGCGGTGGAATAATCCTGAAAGCCAACGCCGCGAATAGTGTAAAGCGGGACACCGGTTGCCGCCGTTTCATTGACCGTCAGACCCGGAGTCATTTGCGCAATATCCTCCGCAGTCGTGACCCCGCGCTCTTTTAATGTTTGCCCGCTAAAGGCATTTACCGTAATGCCGACATCATTGACATTCTCTGCGTGTTTTTGAGCGGTGACGACAATTTCCTCGAGCGTGGCGGCGGTCGCATGACTTGCCTGTGGCAGAAAAATTATTGCGCCGGTGGCAATATATAATGCGGTTGAAAGTAATAATATATTGCGTCTGGAAGATCGTTTCCGATGGGGCATATTCATAGTTTCATTTCCTCTCTGCTATATTTTGTTTTATTTAAATTTCCGGGTTTTTCCTGCCCGCCAATCAGGGCGAAAATATTATTTTTATCCGGCTGAAAAATTATTTTATGGCCGATTACCCCCTGATATTATCCAGCAGTTTTTCAGCAGCCGTGATCACCTGATCCTGATGGGGCTGCAATTCCTGTCCGGCCAGACCCTCAAATAACGCCAGAAAAGGATCATCGGTCGCGGTTTTAATGCCGGACAGACTTTCCATGACAGCAAGGCCAAAGAAGGGAACCGTGGCATCGTTATAGCCGCCCTCATGACACATCACGATCCGCCCGGAACAGAGTTCATCAGCCGCCGTCATCAATTTCTTTGTTAAGTTACGATAGCCGTCGCTATGCATCATCATGCGGCCCAGCGGATCATAGGCCCCGGCATCAAAACCGGACGGGACGATAACAAGCTCCGGTCTGAACATATGCAATGCCGGAATAATCACCCGGTCACAGGCCGCCGCGTAGGCGCCGACACCACTGCCGGCGGGTAGCGGGATATTAATGTTATAGCCCGCGCCCGCGCCCGCGCCATTGTCGCACATGTCGCCGCTGTCCGGGGGGAAACAGCGATCCTGATGAATTGAAATGGTCAGCACCGACGGGTCATGCCAGAATATTTTTTCGGCGCCGTTACCGTGATGAACATCCCAGTCAACGAAAGCAATTTTGCCCACCCCTCTGCTGGCCTGAGCATATTTTGCCGCAATCGACGCGTTGGCAAACAGGCAGAAGCCCTTGCCCGTATCCGGTTCCGCATGATGACCGGGCGGGCGGACCAAGGCATAGGCATTGTCAATTCTGCCGTCCAACAACGCATCAATCGCCGCCATGACGCCACCCGCCGCGAGTTTCGCAATGTCGAAACTGCCCTTGCCAAACGGGGTGAGCATACCGGCATCGCCGCCAATCTCCTCACTCATCGCCTTGATCCGGTTGATATAATCGCGGCTGTGAACCCGGAGAATATCCTGCTCACTGGCAGCATAGGCTTCGATATGGTGCAATTGCTGATAAAGCCCGCTGACCTCCAGCAGATTTTTAAACCGTCGCTTGGTTTCAGGATTTTCCGCGTGCGTTCCCGGCTGAACCGGAATCCCGGGCGGCAGCACCCCGGCGTAGCTGCCGGTATCATGCCACATATAAATTTCCTGCCATATAAAGCCGGTTTTTCGTATCACGCTAATCTCCCGTATATTTATCGTTCCAAAGGCTGGTTTGTGGATGGCGCTCTGCCCATGGCAGCGCTTGCTCTAATTGTGAGGACAAGCGCAACAGGACATCTTCGCGGCCGGTGCCGCCAACAAATTGTGTTCCTATCGGCAGCCCCGTTGCTGACAGGCTCAGCGGCAGAGAAATCGCCGGTTGTCCGGTCATATTAAACAGCGCGGTAAAGGGGGCGAAAGAGAAGATATGGTCAGCCCAGCCATGAGCGTCAAACGACGGATCGTCAGCATTATAAGTCCCGAGTTTTTGCGGCAGCAGCGCGGTCGTCGGCGTGATCAGCACGTTATATTGCTGAAAGAAGCCGGCAACATCACGGCTGATCATATTCATGGTGGCAAAGGCCGATACCATATCGGTGGCTTTCAGCTCACGGCCATAATGATAACAGGCCAATGTTGTCGCTTCCAGCGTGTCCCGGTCTGCCGTCCTGCCCGTCATCGCGCAGATCTGGTCGATCCACAGCGCAATATTGGCGCACCAGAAAGTGACCGTGGCTTCGCGGAAACTGCCATAGTCGAATGCCGGGCTGGCCTCTTCCACGCGGTGGCCCAGATCGGCACAAAGCAGGGCTATTTCTCTGGTTTTGTCAGCAAGTTCCGCCTCGACATCAACACCGGACCACGCGACGCTGGTAAAGCCTATTCTCAAGGGTTCACATTCTCGTTTTAATTCAGAAAGATAGGACCTTTCCGGCCGGATAATGGCATAGGGGTCCCCCGGCATCGG
>JAADGA010000217.1 GCA_013152615.1 Alphaproteobacteria bacterium | reverse complement strand
CGACTTACCATGCCGGTGGTATTGGCATTTGATACCAGCAGCATCCGTGAAAGCTCGCTCATGGTGATAACGCCACCCGGGGTACGGTCAATCGCAACCAGAACATCAAATTTTGCCAGCGTCAACGGGGTATATTTCTTCATGCGTTTGTTCAATATCTGAACAACCCGGGTGGAACTGGCCAGCATCCTCACCCATAATTTCAATTGTAGCTGATCGCCATGGTCCTGATCTCTCTTATCCATTAAATTTACCACCTATTGTTAAATAATAACCAAGTCTCAATATTTTTTTCCCTGGCGAGTGTAACCTTTTATACATGGAATAAATTGTTATACATCAATTTCCTGAATATATTTAACCGGGAAATCAAATTTTTACTATTAAAAGTTACCATTTTACGATTATTAATTTTACATATTAAATATTTTCTTTTGAGCTTAAAATAAATATGCTACTATGCGGAAATAAGGAAATATTGCATGTATCAACATATTTTTAAGCCCGTTTATATCAACGGAATAAAAATTCCCAACCGGATAGTTGTGCCGGCGATGGTAACCCGGCTGTCGGGTGAAGATGGCTATGTCAATCAGGATATTATTAATCGTTATGTCAAATATGCTACCGGTAATGTCGGGCTGATTATTGTCGAAGCCATGGCCATTCATCAGTCAAAATCCGGACCACTGCTGCGTATTTCAGCGGATAAATTTATTGATGGTCACCGGGAACTGACCCGGGCTGTTCATGACAGCAGTGATTCAAAAATAATGCCACAGCTCATTCATTTCATGAAAGTTGCCCGCTCCGGCTGGCGGCAGACAATTGATATGTTGTCTGAACAGGATATCCGCACCATTATTGATGATTTTGGTCAGGCCGCCGTCCGGGCAAGGGAGGCCGGCTATGATGGCATCGAACTCCATTCGGCTCACGCCTATACCCTGTCATCCTTCCTGTCGGCCCTCAACAAGCGCCGGGACCGTTATGATGGCCGTACGCTCGAGGGACGGCTCAGAATGTTCGGCGATGTCATGGCCGTGGTCCGCTCAAAAGTTGGCGATGATTTCCCGGTCGGGGTGAGGTTTGTTGCCGATGAGATGATCAAGGATGGCTATACATTGGCCGACAGCCGCCTGATTGCGCTGCGCATGGCCCAGCTTGGCGTCGATTATATCTCGCTGTCAGTGGGCGGGAAATTTGAAGATGCGATCAAACAGGACGGGCTTCCGCCCTACCCCTATACCGGCTATTCCGGCGAACGCTGTATGCCGGGAGCCAACTATCCGATGATGCCGCATATTCATTATGCCGCCGCCATCAAGGACATGATTAACAGTAAGGGCTATGACATCCCGGTAATTTCTGTCGGCAAGATCAATAATCCAGACGATGCCGAGCAATTATTAACCACTGGCAAGGCCGATATGATCGGGATGGCCCGGCAACTTCTTGCCGATCCAAACTGGGTGAAAAAAGTCGCGGCAAAGCGTAAAGATGATATTATTCACTGTGTTTATTGCAATGTGTGCAAGCAGCTTGACGAGAATTTTAAAAAGGTCACCTGCTTTCTATGGCCTAGAAATCAGCTACAGGCACCGGACTATAATCCTGCGGAGCGCCCGCCTGTCTGGGATCGGGACAGGCCGTTAACGGCCCGCTATATCGATGGTACCGTCAAATTGGAATGGCAGAAAGCCCGGGGAGATATTTCCGGTTATGATATATACCGGGCCGAGGATGGTGGTGAAATTAATATAATTCAGGCCAAAAAAGGCGGGAAATATACTGACCGATCCGTTCTTGGTGGTCTGAAATACCATTATTACCTGCGGGCTTACACCAAATCGGGTCAGGCCAGCGCGCCGTCAAATGTGGTTGAGCTTGATCTGCCTATGGAAATATTCAACGCCTGAAAAACTGGAATTTGACCGGATAAGCGGCCTAATGGCGAAAAAAGGGCACCCGGCCTAATGCCAAAAAAGATAACCGGCCTAATGGCGGAAAAGAACAAACGGCCTAATGCCGGAAAAAGGGATAGTCTATCCGGTCCCCGGGCTTAATTTCAAGACGGTCCGTGACCCCGGCATTGACTTCAAGGGCCGAAATAACCGGTGTGCCGGAGGAAATATAATCAAGGGAGTGCGGAACGGCGTTTTTGGCAATGCGAACAATCACCCCTTTCCGGTTAATGAAAATAATGTCGAGAGGAATATAGGTGTTTTTCATCCACATGGTAATCATCTGACTTTTGGTGAATAAAAACAGCATCCCGTGCCGGTCCGCCATTTTCTTGCGGAACATCAGGCCCCTTTCCTGCTGATCCGGGGTGGTGGCAATCTCGATATTGAATTTATATTTATGACGGGCCGTTAACACAGACAATTCCGAGCGGCTGAAATCAATTCTGCCTTCCGCCCCATAGGACACCCCACCGATAAAAGGGACACTAACAATCAGAAAAAGGACAGTCTTCCAGAAAATTCTCACACCCATAACTTCAACAGTCTCAAAAAAAATCGG
Source organism: Alphaproteobacteria bacterium (assembly GCA_013152615.1). GTDB lineage: Bacteria > Pseudomonadota > Alphaproteobacteria > Sphingomonadales > Emcibacteraceae > Paremcibacter. Next base: position 897 of record JAADGA010000217.1, on the reverse strand, counting down.
CCCCGGGCCGCTGCGGTTAATCAGTAGCAGATATTATCTTTATACACAGTGTCTTTACGCGCATCATCTTTACGCACACAGCATTCTCGTGCACAGCTCACTCCGCCGACCTTGCTACAGGTAACCGCAGGCTTGGGCTATATTCTGATGGCCTTGACTACCAGACCACGTTCGCCGTCCTCGACCGCCACAGCCACGGACTGTCCGGGGACCAGATGATCAACGCCGTATTGACGCAACAATTCCATGTGTATGAACACATCCTGTCCGCCATCACCCCGGTTGACAAATCCATAGCCCCGAATTCTGTTAAACCATTTAACCGTTGCCTCAACAAATTCCGTGTCATCCGCATCAACGACAACGCTCTGTGGCTGGACAAATTCAATATCGGTTCCAACCGCAGTCGTCAGGTCATATTCAAGGATTTTAACGGCCTGCCGCCCTTTGGGCCGGTCGGCAGATAAACATTTGACCTTCGTCCCCTCGGGTAACATACGCCGGCCAATATCCTTCAGGATGGAAAAATGCACCAGAATATCACCCTTGTCATCTTCCGCAGAAATAAAACCGTAGCCTTTTACAGAATCAAACCATTTGATTGATCCGCTAATCTCATCAAAATGATTCGTGGCATTTTCTACCAAAGTCATAGATCGCGCCTCTTCTTCTCCGTCCCCGTTCCGATTCGCTAAATCCGGACTATTCCCCCGGATGTTTACTGACAAATTAGACACCATATCACTTCACTCTTCTTTTTATTACTCCCCAATCAAGCAAAGCCTATTTTCAAGACTTCTAGTATTCTAACACAGAAAACACATCCAGCCAACAATTTGTATTATTTCGGGACAATATCACCAGAAATATTTACCCGTTTCCATCGGCTCTGAACAT
>JAADGA010000216.1:1334-23732 GCA_013152615.1 Alphaproteobacteria bacterium | reverse complement strand
AGGGCCAAAATCAGGGCCAGAGTCAGGACCAGAATCAGGACTGAAATCCATTCCGGAAACGGCGATGACAACAGAGCCGGAAACAAATGCTGACCGGCCGTTTAGCCAGCCTGCAACAGAATATCCCCGTCAGCCGGATATGGCGACAAATGACCGGCGTGACAACCGGGATGAAGGCAACAATATTGCCTTCCCCAGAGAGACGGCGGCCAATGATGCCGACCGGCCCGACCCACAGTCACCAGACAGTATCATTCAAATGAACGAGGCCGCCCCCGGGCTGGAGGATGACATCCAGCAACAAATGGAAAATAGTCGGCGCGAGACCAGCCGGCAGCGGGGTTTTGCCCGCACCGTGGCGGACTGGTTCTGGGAAGTGGATCGTAGCGGGCTGATCACCTTCCTTGCCGATGAGGCCTTTGCGGTATTCGGCTGCCCGGCGGCGACCCTTGTTGGCGCAGATTTTATCGCTCTTTGCACAAAGGCCGAGGATAATCCTGAACCGGGCAATAATTTTGACCAACCCGCCCAGAGCCTTGATTCACTGTTTGAACGCCGGTCATCCTTCCGCAATATGCCGTTTTACATTACCAATCAGGATCAACAGAAAAGCTTATGGTATTTAAGTGCCATCGCCATATTCGATATTCATACCGGGCGTTTTGCCGGATTTCGCGGCAGTGCCCGTGCGGAAATCGCCAAGACAACAGAACCGTTACCCACACATGATGTAACCATGCCCCCGGGACAGCAGGAAGAATCACTGGAAAATTATGTCGCCACACAGGCACTGAAAGCGGTCGAACAGGAAAAGACGGCGCAGGCCGCCTGCAGCGAGGAAATAGCGGCGGAACTGTTGCAAAACCTATCTCATGAATTCAGGACCCCGCTGAATGCCATCATCGGGTTTTCAGAGATGATCAACATGGAAACCTGGGGGCCGGTCAACAAGTCCTATCATCAGAATATAAAAAATATTCTGGCCGCAGCCTTTCAATTGAAAGAGGCGGTCAATGACGTCCTGGACTCAGCCAAACTTGAGGCCGGGCTGATGCAAATCGCCCCTGAATCATTTTCCCTGAAGGCGGTGTTGAAGAACTGCCGCAAGAATGTCGACGCCATGGCCCGGGACAAACATCTCCAGTTCCTTGACAATGACAATAATATTGATGTCATTCTGTATAATGATATGCAAAGTGTCGAATTATGCCTGACAAAAATGTTGACCAGCACCATTAAACGAGCGCATGACGGCGAAATCATTACCCTGTCGGTACTGATCAACAGCAATGCCCGGATTAGAATTGAAATACCGGTTCTCGGCCCCGGAATTGAAGAAAAAAATGCCGAAAGAATGTTCCAGAAACTGGAAATCACGCCGGATGCACCAAAAAACCAGTCGGGAAATAATATAAAAACCACGCCTAAAATTGCCCCAGGCTTTGGATTATCAATCGCCCAAAGCCTGGCCCAGCTGATCGGCGGCGACATTTCCACCCATAGCACCCACGGCTATTTAACCCATCTGGTGCTCACTCTGAGAAACCATGACCCGGCGGGTAACCCGTAATATTCATTGAATTTTTGTCCTGTTTTGATCCGGTCTAGGTAATTTTCCGGCACGCTTTCCGAGTGAGGGAATTACTTTTTACATTTAATTTAATCACATTTTAGATAAAAATTTAATCAATAATTTTTTAAATTATATCTAATAACTACTTGTAAATAAAAAAGAATTTCGATTATCAATTAACTATTTATTCATAATTTTCCCCCATATTGAAATCACACCAAGGCATTGAAAGTATTTTTTACCTAATAGATATGGAGATTAAACAATGAGAAAATTTTTTGTAAGACTGCGTAAGTCAGAAAAAGGCGCAACGGCAATTGAGTATGGTTTGATTGCTGCCCTGATTGCCGTCGCATCTATTGCCGCCATGACCTCGGTTGGCACTTCCCTGACGGCAAAATTCAACCAGATTAGTACCGCATTGAAATAAACAGGTGATCCTGTTTTAAATCTGGCTAAGTGCCGACAGACAGAGGCTCCGGGAAAAGATTTCCCCAGCCTCTGTTTTTTTGCCCCGCGCGCAAACTTCACCAACAAACCGGGGCAATCTGTGGCCAGCCCGCACATCGCCCTGCGCCATTATGGTTAACGAAAAAAACATCTTTTCTGTATATTTTCCGGGGTGATGAAAAATATTAATCCTGTCAGGACCCCATTTTGTTAACGATAATCACCCTGGTTATTTTTGCTGTTCTTATGCTGCGGGCGGCTTATTCTGATCTGTCAAGCTATACCCTTTCCAACCGGTTATGCCTTGGCGTTGCCCTGCTCTATCCGCTTTATCTTTTTGCCCTGTATATGGACGGCCACGGCCTGTCGATGGCGGCGATCCTGATGTCGCTGGGGCTGGCACTGATTATCTTTATCATTGGCATGGGGCTTTTCGCCCTCAATCTTATGGGCGGCGGCGACGTCAAACTAATGCCGGCGGTCGCCCTGTGGGCCGGGGCAGGCCATATTATCAATTATCTGTTTATCACCGCTATTGTCGGCGGGATATTTGCCGTCATCATTATCGTCAGGAATCGCAGAAATCAGTCAAAATATTACAAATCTTCAGAAAATATAAACCTCTCCGTGACAAAAATAACAGAGAGTGCAGTTCCCTATGGTGTCGGCATTGCTGTCGGCGGACTTTATGTGGCTTATCAACTCGTGACTACATTTAGCGGAAATCTGGTCTGAACGCTCCGGAACAGCGGATTATACATGGGAATTATACACAGGGATTATACGAATGAATATAAATATAAGAAGCCTTGTCCTTATTGGGATCGCCCTGGTGGTCGCCGCCGTCACTGCCCTGCTGGCCAGAAATCTTGTTGGAACGCCGTCGCCACAAATTTCCGGGGAACAACAGGTGGTTAACCGGATTCCAAAACCCGAAATGCAGATACTTGTCGCTGCTGAAAACATGGCCGTCGGTCATTTTATCAAAACCGATGATCTGATCTGGCAGTCATGGCCGGATAAAAGGGTCAATAAAAACTACCTCCGCAAGACCGCTGGCATGACCCCGAAATCCTTTAACGGTGCCGTTGTCAATTCTGCTATTTCTGCCGGTGAGCCTATTCTGGAAAATCGTCTGGTAAAACCCGGTGACAGGGGTTTTATGGCCGCGATTCTGCACCCGGGAATGCGGGCCATTTCCATCGGCATCACCCCGATAACCGGAAACGCCGGCTTTATTTTTCCCGGCGACCGGGTTGATATCATGCTGGACCATGAAATCGAGATAAAAAATAATATCCGGCGGCGGGCGCGGGTCAGCGAGACCATCCTCTATAACATCCGGGTGCTGGCGATCAATCAGCGTACAGGCAAGGCGACCCATACCCCGGCCCTCGGGCAGACCGCCACCCTCGAAGTGACACCGAAACAGGCCGAAAAGCTCACGCTGATGAAGAATATGGGCGAAGTAACCCTCAGCCTGAGAAGCCTGAGCGACAAGCCGGGGCTATCTTCCGGCAAAACAACTATCACCTGGGACAGCGATATCAGTCGGCCACTTGCGGCGGAAACCGGTCAGGTTTCCTCCCGACGGCGAATTTCTGTTCAGGTTTTTCGCGGCGGAGTTGATAAATCTCAAAAACTTAATTTCAACTCATCACTTAACAAAATTCCGGGCCCGGGAAAGAACAGCACCGCCGGAGTGCCACGGGGAGAGGGACGATGACAGCAGAATTTAATAAAATTATATTACCTGTGTTTCTACAGGGAAAGCGCGCGGTCATCCTGACGGTATTATCGCTGTTTATCCTGTCATTGCCCACGGTGAACAAGGCGCTGGCCAAAAAATCAACCCTGCAGAGTATTGCCGTTGGCAAAGGGGTGTTAATCCATTTTAGCCAGCCGGTAAATAATGTTTTTATTGCCAATCCCGATATTGCTGACCTGAAAGTGAAATCACCAACGCTGGTTTATGTCTATGGCAAAAAACAGGGGGAAACCAACCTCTATGCCGTCACCGGCAACGACAAGGTGGTCTATAATGGCACCATATCGGTTAATCTCAATCTGGGCCGACTGAAGGCCGCCCTCAGACAGGTCATCCCCGACAGCATCATTCGGGTCAAGTCCTATGAGGGACTGCTGGTGCTGTCCGGCAAGGTCAAGACCCCGGCAGAAGCGGAAGACGCCCGGCGCATGGCCGCCGATTTTGCCGGCAAGGGACAGACCATTATCAACAAATTACAGATTGCGACCCCGGTTCAGGTAAATCTCCGCGTCAGATTTGCTGAAATTGGCCGTGACACCGAAAAGAAACTGGGCTTTAACTGGCAAAATCTTTTTGCCAACGGCGGCACCACCATTGGGCTGATACAGGGGGCAAAAGTGTTTAACATGATCCCCGACCCTTCAGGGCTGACCAACAGTCTGGTCAAGGAATTTGCGGTTAATGGCCGTGGGGTGAACAGTATTTTCGGCGGCTTCAAGGCCGGGAAATTTGATATTAACTATATCATTGATGCGCTGGAAACCGAAGGCGTGCTGTCGGTACTGGCCGAACCGAACCTGACGACGCTGTCGGGAGAACCGGCAAGTTTCCTCGCCGGTGGCGAATATCCGGTTCCCACGGTTGACCGGCTGGGCAATGTCGTTATTAAATTCAAGCAATTCGGGATCTCCCTCAGCTTCACCCCGATAGTCTTGAGTGATGGCCGCATTAACATGCATATCAAGCCCGAAGTCAGCCAGTTGACCTCAAACGGCGCGGTGACGATCAAGGGATTCAACATTCCTGCCCTGAGTACCCGCCGGGCCGAAACCACCATTGAACTCGGCTCCGGCCAGAGCTTTGCCATCGCCGGGCTGCTGCAAAATAGTGTGACCCATGATCTGACGAAATTCCCGTGGCTCGGGGATCTGCCCATTCTGGGGACGTTGTTCCGGTCAAGTAAATTCCGCCGCCGGGAAACCGAGCTGGTGATCATTGTAACCCCCTATATTGTCAAGCCCCACAAGGGCGGCACCATGGCGCTGCCGACCGACGGTCTGAAAATGCCAAATGATATGGATCGTTATCTCAAGGGCCAGTCATATGCCACCCGAAAACCGGGAATGCCACGGCCGGTTCAGGACAAGAATGGCCGTAAATTAAAAAGTGCCGCCGGATTCATTCTGGACTGAAACCCTAGGAAATGAAAATGAACAAACCTTCGATAACAAGAAAACTGCCCCGTCTGCGCGCTATGGTCCCGGCCCTGATAGCGGCGGCGGCATTCCTGCTGATTGCCGGCTGTACCAGTGCCTCGAATTTTGCAGGTGGCGATGCCCAGATGCGCAACAAAGTGACGATGATCCGGATTCCATTCATGATCAGCTTTGAAAAAGGTCGGGCGCAATTATCCGGCAATGCCATGAGGAAACTTGATAATTTCATGGCGAGAAGCCATGTCGCTTACGGTGATGAACTGAGTATGGATTTCCCGCTGCAACGGAACGGCAAACTGTCTGAACAAAACCGGAGAAGACTGATTTTCCTGTCCGAACTGATGAAAATACGCGGCCTGCATCTCTCCGCCAATGTCACTCCGTATGGCATAAGCCCGGCCCCCGATCATGCGCGCCTGCTGATTTCACGTTATATCGTAACCCCGCCGCAGTGCGGCGACTGGTCACAGCCCTCCACCGATAACTACGGCAATGCGCCTACGCCTAATTTCGGCTGTGCCAATCAGGCCAATCTCGGGCTTATGGTTGCCAACCCGCGCGACCTGATAACCGGGGTTAAGACCGGGCTGCCGGATGCGGAAAAGATTGCCCGAACCATACAGGACTACCGGACCAGAGGAGCCAACAAATTAACTGACAGCACGTCGACAACAACAGGAAACTAACAGGAACAGATTATGAGTATCGCTTCACTTTTAAATAAAAATGACCCCGCCGATGATGAATTCGAGGCCTATATCTGTGATGATGAAACCACCCAAGCCCTGATTCCTGTACTCAATGAACGGGCATGGAACCCGTCGCTGATCAAAAATGGCGGTATCGAAAATGCCATCAGGACATTGGCAACGACCCACCCGCCTAAATTCCTGTTCGTCGATTTATCAAAGTCCACTAATCCCATGGAAGATATAAATGCGCTGGCCGAGGTTTGTGAGCCCGGAACCATCGTCATTGCAACCGGCAAGGAAAACGACATAAACCTGTATCGAAATCTGGTCAATTCCGGGGTGCAGGAATATCTGGTCAAGCCGGTGACCACCGAGCAGATCAGGGAATCAATACTGGTTGCCGAAAATAACCTGCGTATCGCCTCCGAAGCGGAAACCCGGGTCAGCGAAACTATCCCCGACAAGCTGGTCGCGGTTGTCGGTATGCGCGGCGGGGTCGGCGCCAGCAGTATCGTCAGCAGTTGCGCCTGGATAATTGCCAATGAACTAAACCGCAATACCGCCATTCTCGATATGGATATTTATTTTGGTACCGGCGCCCTGACCTTTGATCTTGAACCGGGACGGGGGCTGTGTGATGCTCTGGAAAATCCAAACCGCATTGATGGTTTGTTCATCGAACGGGCAATGATCCGCCAGAGTGAGAATTTGTCTATCCTCGGCTCTGAAGCCTCGTTGAATGATCCAACCTATACCGACCCGTCGGCGATGAGCCACCTGCTGTCAGAGTTAAAACATAACTTCAATTATGTGATTATGGACCTGCCGCGCAATATGGCGACCGAATATCCGCTGATGTTATCAGAAGCCGATGAAATCATTCTGGTCTCTGACCTGTCGCTGGCGGCGGCCCGTGACATCATCCGCTTTCTGGCGCTGTGCAAGACCATCGCTCAGGAAACCCCCATCAAAATAGTCCTGAATAAAGTCGCTGGCCCGGGGATGGTCGAAGTCAGCAAAAAAGATTTTGAGGCCTCAATAGAAAGAACCATAGACTGGGAAATCCCGTTTGATCCGAAATTGATGGTTCAGGTTGCCAAAGCCGGAAAACCCCTGCCCCAGGCGGCAAAAATGAGCAAGATTGTCAAGATACTAAAGGCCATCAGCCATGACATTACCGGCGATGAATCCGGAAAATCGGCGGAAACATTCTGGAAGAAGCTGACCAAAGGGTCGCGGAAGTAGCCTGATCAACAGCGTAATCGTGAGAAATAATGAAACCGGCATTCGGAAGAAAAACCAACCCTGACAACAAGTCAGTCCTGATCGCGAAAAAAAATCGTGCGACGGCTGGCTTTGGCAAAAGCTATCTTGCCTCGTCAAATGAGGTTTCCGCTGTGGTTTCCGCTGCCGGGGCCGCGCCGATCCTTTCGGATGCAAAAATCGTTGACAAGGCTTATGACCTGATCAGTTCGGTAATGCTGGAGAAGATCAGTCCGGAAATGATCGGTGAAATGGATCGCAGCGACCTCACCGGCTTTATTGAAAATATTATAGCTGAGGAAATCAAACGGCACCGGATAGAGCTGAATGATCTGGAACGGCGCGATCTTTTCACGGTATTGCTGAATGATCTTTTGACGATAGACCCCCGCAAAAGCACCCCGGAAAAAGATCCGACACCAGAAACCAACGTCGTTCAGAAACGCAAAACGGCGCAGAAACAGACCAACGAACACAAGCAGCAGGTCAGCCAGGACAGCATCATGAATGCCAAGGACCGGCTGCAGCCATTACTGCTGGAATATATTGACGCCTCTGCCGCCAATGACATGGACCGCTCGGAGCTGGCCGAACAGGTCAGCGAGGCGGTCAACGAGTTGATGAGTCAGGAGAAGATCAACCTCAATCTGCGCGAACAGCGTGATCTGGTCAATATGCTGCTCCATGACATGCTCGGGCTCGGTCCGCTGGAACCACTGCTGAGTGATGAAAGCATTACCGAAATTATGGTCAATGGCCCCAAACAGGTCTATATTGAAAAAGGCGGAAAGCTGCAACTTTCCGATGTGACTTTTCGCGACAATCATCATCTGATGAATATCTGTACCCGGATTGTGTCCGCCGTCGGCCGCCGGGTTGATGAGACCAACCCGCTGTGCGATGCCCGCCTGATGGATGGCAGCCGGGTGAATATTATCATTCCGCCGCTGGCCCTTGACGGCGCCTCGATTTCCATCCGTAAATTTGCCAAACAGAAAATCACCCTTGATCACATGATCGACTGGCAAAGCCTGTCCCACCAGATGGGAACCGTATTGAAAATTGCCGGGGCCTGCCGCTTGAATATCCTTATTTCCGGCGGCACCGGTTCCGGCAAAACCACCATGCTTAATGCTTTGTCGCGGATGATTGACCCGGGTGAGCGGGTGGTGACGATTGAGGATACTGCCGAACTCCAGATGCAACAACCCCATGTGGTCCGATTGGAAACCCGCCCGGCAAATCTTGAGGGCAAGGGTGAGATCAGCATGCGCGATCTGGTGAAGAATGCCCTGCGTATGCGGCCGGACCGTATTATTCTGGGCGAGGTTCGCGGGGCCGAGGCCTTTGATGTATTGCAGGCGATGAATACCGGCCATGACGGCTCCATGTGTACCCTTCACGCCAATAACCCGCGTGAAGCGCTGACCCGGATGGAGAATATGATCGGCATGGCCAACCTGAAACTGCCGCAAAAAGCGGTGCGTGAACAGATCGCCGGGGCAGTTGATCTGGTGGTTCAGATCTCGCGGATGCGCGACGGCGGGCGGCGCTGTACCACGATCACCGAAATCGTCGGCATGGAAGGGGATATTATCACGACCCAGGACTTGTTTTTTTATGAATTTACCGGTGAGGATGCAGACGGCAACCTGCTGGGCGAGTTCAAATCAACCGGGGTCAGACCACATTTCACGGAAAAGGCATCTTATTTTGGCTTGGAAAAAGCCCTGCTGGAGGCCTTGTAGGAACACATAATGGATATAACCAACCCGACCATAATAACCATCGGCATCTTTGCCTCGGTATTTATTATTATCGCAACCCTGGCGGTGGCATCGGGGCTATTGGGTGCCAATAACAAGATTATTGGCAAGAAACTCAATCGCATCAAAAGGCGCTATGGTCATAATAAAAATATTGTCCGGGAACAACGAAGCCTCTTTGTCAAAAAAGAGACCTCGCTGTTTGACCGCTTCATCCCCAAACCAGACGAATTAAGGCGGCGGCTGGATAAAACCGGCATGAATATCAACTTTAAAAAATATATTGTCACCACCATAATACTGGCGGCTTTCTCTGCCCTGCTGATCGTGGCTACCACCAATATGTCACTGGTAACATCCCTGATCATTGGTCTCTTTATCGGCCTTTACCTGCCCCATGCCTTTGTCAACCGGGCAATTAAAAAGAGACTGGGGAAATTTACCGGGCAATTCCCTGAAGCCATAGACCTGATTGTTCGCGGATTGCGGGCCGGGCTGCCGGTTACCGAATCGATTCATGCTGTCGCTCAGGAAATGCAGGATCCGATTGCCACTGAATTCAGCCGGATCACCGATGAAATCAGGCTGGGCAAAACCATGGATGAAGCCCTGTGGTCGACGGCGAAACGGCTTGATACCCCGGATTTCAAATTTTTTGTTATCAGCCTGTCGATACAGCGGGAAACCGGCGGTAATCTGGCAGAGACCCTGACCAATCTGGTCACAATACTGCGCGGGCGAACCCGGCTCAAGCTCAAGGTCAGGGCGATGATTTCAGAAGGCAAGGCCAGTGCCTATATCATTGGTGCCCTGCCCTTTCTGGTCGGCGGCATATTGTTAATGACAAATTATGACTATATTTCGGTTATGTTCACCGACCCGCGCGGACAGATGGGGCTGGCGGGGGCGGGCCTGTGGATGGGAATCGGGGTTTTCATCCTGTCACAAATGATAAATTTCGAGGTCTAGAATATGCAAGCTTACCTGCCTGACGGCATCACCATCGAAGACATTATCACCGCTCTTGCCGCGGTGTCGGCCTTCCTTGTGGTGCTGGCAATCTGGAGCAGCGGCATTATCAAGGACCCGATGCATGGCCGGGTCAAACATCTGCAGGAGCGCCGACAGGATCTGAAACGCGGCTATTCTGCACCAACCAAACGCAAGGCAACCGTAAAGAAGGCGTCTTACCTCGGGACCATGCAAAGCATCGTCAATTCTTTCCATCTGATGAAGAATGAACAGGCGGATAAATTTCGCCTGAAATTATTACAGGGCGGCTATCGGTCAAAAGACGCCCTGGTCTATTTTATGTTCTTCAAGCTGATCCTGCCGGTTTTTATCGGCATTATTGCCGTCACCCTGATTTATGGTATGGGGCTGTTTGACCTGAAACCGGTGATGAAAATTCTGGTCAGTGGCGGTGCGGTCCTGATCGCCTCTATCCTGCCGGAAACCATCCTGAAAAACATTACCCTCAAGCGCAACGAAACCATGCAGAAATCCCTGCCGGATATGCTCGACCTGCTGGTTATCTGCGCCGAAGCCGGTCTGACGCTGGATTCAGCCCTGCAACGGGTGATCCGGGAGATGGCCCAGACCGGACCGGAACTTGCCGATGAACTGAGCTATACCGCGATGGAACTCGGCTTTTTACCCGATCGGAAAAAAGCGCTGAATAACCTTGCCGAGCGCGTCACCCTGCCGGCAGTGTTATCGGTAACCGCAACCCTTATTCAATCGGAAAAATACGGCACCCCGCTGGCACAATCCCTGAGGGTGCTGTCCAGTGAATTCAGAAATGAACGCATGATGAAGGCCGAGGAAAAGGCGGCCAAACTGCCGGCCACCATGACAATTCCGCTTATTCTATTTATTTTGCCGACCCTGTTTGTCGTTTTGCTCGGGCCGGCCGCCTGCCAGATTTCCGACAACCTGTTTTAGGGACGGGCAAAACCGGGGAAAGACTAAGTTGCAAGGAGAGCTGCTTGACAAGACGTTATTATTCAGGAGCTTTTAAGATGAAAAGAAAAGACAAGATTAAAATAAACCGCATGAGAAAGATTTTTCAGCGGCTCGTCGGTGACACCGCCGGTTCGGTGCTGCTTGAACTGGTTTTTGTGCTGCCGGTGATTGCGCTTGCGACCATTGGCACATTGGAAATCGGCATGACCATGCTCAGCAGTACCCTGCTTGAAGGCGCAATTTCCGAAGCGTCCCGGGCCGGTATGACCGGCTATACCGCCAGCGGACTGACCCGGGCCACCTATATCAATGACCTGTTAAAGAAAGAGACATTCGGCATGATCAACCTGAAAAATCTGGTGATCACGCAAAAGGTCTATGACAACTTTGGCAATGTTGGTCTGGCGGAACCCTATACAGATGTTAACGGTGACGGGGTCTATACCCCGGGCGTTGACAGTTACACCGACCTGAACTGTAACAACAAGTGGGATGCGGAGGTCGGCACTGCCGGTCTTGGCGGGCCCAGTCAGGTGGTGCTGTATAAAGTCGTCTATGATGCCAATTTCATGACCGGATTTTTCTCGCGGATGATCGGTGATGGCAGCGGTAAAATCAGATTGACCGCCAGTACTGTTATTCAGAATGAGCCCTACGGGACACCGGTTCCCGGATGTACGGCCAAGGTAAAGATATAGGGGGACATCATGCTGATCACAGGTAAAAAGCGACTTATTCCCGACTTTATCCGCAAGCTGAGAAAATCACAAAAAGGCACCATTCTGATTGAATTTGCTTTTGTCTTTCCCGTGGTTCTACTGCTGTTGCTCGGAGGGTTCGAGACTTTCCGACTGCTGATGGCAAACCGGAAATCGAGCATGACGGTGACCTCGGTCAGCAATCTTGTCTCGCAGAATAAAACCCTGACCAGCGGTGCGATAAAAAATATTTTTGATGCGGTCGATAACATCATGAAGCCGCTGTCATTGGGAACGGACGGGCAGATATTCGTCTCTTACGTCACCGGGACTTCGGGCGGGAATATAATTGAATTGCAATGCAAGGGCACGACCAATACCACCCTGACCAGCAAAATCGGCACTGCTGGCGGGCAAGCCAATCTGGCGGTTATTCCCGGACAATTCACCCTGGCCCCAAAGGAAACTGTGGTTATTTCGGAAATAATCTATCATTACCAGCCCGTTTTTATCGCCCTTGGAAACCTGTTTAGCACCGGCATGTTCACCACCCATGATATCTATCAGGTCGCGGTGGAAAAGCCCCGTTACAAAACGATCACATTCACGAATGGATGCCCATAACTATTTGTGGCAAAATGATTTACCAGAATGCATGCTCCATCAAACCGCCGCGTATCCAAAGGCTTTATTTGCCGGATGATCCGGCACCCGGCACCGCAAGGACCGGGACAGATTCCATATTAGTTAACAAAAGGTTAATTTTTTTGTTGATTCGGCGCAATATTTAAGAGATGATTCAGCTAGTGATTTGAATCCATAGCAGGAATCTCTATAGAAATGCAGGCTGTTTAAGCGATGAATGCTTCTTTATTTGATAATCCCACCCGGAAGGGGGAAAAGATTTCCGACCCTGATCTGCTGGCGGCCTCATACCATGAAAAAGAATTTGGCTTGTTTAACTCGGTCTTCCACGAGGTCAGCAACGCCATCGCCATCATTTCCCGCGACCGTGACGATCAATTCCCGGTAATCCTCGACATCAACCACCATTTTGAATTGATTACCGGCTATCCGCTCGATGAAATATATGGTCGCTCGCTGTATGATTTTCTGGCCCAAACCCGCTCGGGATCAAACCGCCATGTGATAGAGCAGGCGCTGGCCAGCCGTCAGGCTGCCATTCTGTTCTGTCCGTGGATCAACCGGAATGGCCGGATTCTTGATATTGACATGACCATCCGGCCTTTCAGCAGCGATGACAAAGGCTCCAGATTTATCTGTGTCCTTCGGGAAAATAACGACAGCAACTATTTCCGCGATAAAGCCGCACGGGAAATAAAGCAAAGTCTGCTCGCCGCCATGCATCATGATTTCAAGACCCCCCTCAACGGGATTCTGGGATATTCCGAAGTCATCATGACCGAAATGCTCGGACCAATAGGACAGGAATCCTATAAGAATTGCGCCCATGATATTCACGGGGCCGGACTTGATCTGCTGCGGCTGATTGATAATCTGCTGGAGTTAAAAGAACTGGAAACGACAGAATTTGATCTGCAGGAACAGGCGTTTCCGGTCGCAGATATGATTGGGTCATGTCTTGATAAAATATCGACAGAGGCCGAAAAAGGTGACGTCATCATCAGCTATCATGTCACGCCGGAAGAGATAAATTTATTTGGTGACAAGTCGCGGCTGCAACAGGTCATTCACAGCCTGCTGACCAATGCGCTGAAATTTACCCCGGCTGGTGGCAGGATAACCGTAAGCGCCTGCCGGGACAGCAATGGCTGCTGCCTGATCAGCTGTACTGATGACGGGGTTGGCATGTCGTCACAACAGCTGGCCAAGATTTTCTGTTATGATACCCATCTGTCAGATATATATTCCACCCCGACCACCGGCATTGGTTTTGGCCTTTCCTATGTCAAGCAGCTGGTTGAAAAGCACGGCGGCACCGTCTCGGTTATAAGTTCCCTCGGCAATGGCACCACGGTAACGCTTTACCTGCCTGCCGAACGACTTGTTAAAGCAGAAAATCCCTGTTAAAACGCGCCTGACCGCTTGCTTTATCGCAATCCTGTCCCATATACTTGGGGACAACCCTTATCTTCAGGATTAACCATGACCAATCCACTGAATGTTATTTCCGCCAATCACCTGCGTAGCGGGCTGAATGTTTACTATGTTCAGAATGGCGCGGACAGTTTCTGGGATACCGATATAGCCAAAGCGTCGGTCTATGATGACGATAGTCAGACGGAGAATATGCTGGCACTGGCGTTCGAGCAGGCAAAACAGGATATGGCAAATAATATCGTTATTGATTGTACCATAGTCCCGGTTGACCGCAACCATATCCCGCTGACCACCCGTGAAAGAATCCGTGCCAGTGGCCCCTCAAGCCGTTATGGCCATGCGGCCAAAAGCCAGGCATGAGGCCGAATATGATCACCCTTCAGATATATGCCGATAATCCCTTCAGGAATTTTCACTATCTGATTGCCTGTCCGCGCACGCGTGAAGCGGTGGTCATTGACCCGCTTGACGTTGCAAAATGCCTCGAGGCAGCACAAGGCGAAAATCTGAAAATAACCAAAATTATCAATACTCATGACCATTGGGATCATATTGGCGGTAACGCGGAAATGCAGCAGCGGACCGGCGCAAAAATCTATGCCCATCATGGGGCGATGGCCACAATCCAGAATGTTGATGTCGGCCTGAAAGCCGGGGACATAATTACAATCGGCACAACGGTTACACTTGAGGTTCTGGACACCCCCGGCCATACCATGAGCCATCTGTGCCTGTTATCAAAAACGACGCAGCCCGCGCTTTTCTGCGGTGATACCCTGTTCAATGCCGGTGCCGGAAACTGCCATAGCGGCAACCCGGATGACCTCTATGACAGCTTCACCCATAAGCTCGACCCGCTGGCGGACAATACCCTGATCTATCCGGGCCATGATTATATCATCAATAATCTCGAATTTACCCTCGACCGCGAACCGGATAATGCGGCCGCACAGACAATGCTGGATAAATTACGCGGCCAGAACCCCGATAACGCCTATATCACCACGCTGGCAGAGGAGCGGCGTATCAACAGTTTTTTCCGGCTGACCAACCCGGTCATCGTCGAAAAACTAAAAAGAGAAAAGGCCAATATTGGCGACAACCCCGGCCCGAGGGAAATATTCAAGGCCCTGCGCCAACTCAGAAATCACTGGTAACCAACCCCGGTATTTATCAAAGGAAATTTACATGAACCTCGAAGATATGACGACCGAAATACGCGGCAAAGCCCAGGATATGGACGCGCGTGACAAGAAAATAAAAATTGACCTGCAGGGGGATGGCACCATTTTTATTGACGGCACCACAACCCCGCCCACCGTCAGCAATGATGACCATGACGCCGATGTTACCCTGGTTATAAGTGAGGATAATTTTGGCGGGCTGATGGATGGCTCGCTAAACCCGCAGATGGCCTTTATGACCGGCAAACTGAAAATTGACGGCGATATGGCACTGGCGTTAAAACTGGGCGACCTGTTCAGCTGAATTAATAGGTCCTGATCCTAACTCCGGGACCGGAATCCTAGGGGGCAATTAATCCGTGGGTGCGGCAGGCGGCAAGCAGACTGTTCAGGGCCGTTCGGGCCTCGGCATCAATGGTCGTGCCACCGGCGGCATTGACAATGGCGGCCTGCCGGGGGCCAACAACCTGCTGGCCGGAAATTTCAACCTTAAGCGCGGTCACGGCACCCTTCTGCCATAGCCCCGCCCGGTAACGCGCAACAATATTCTGATCTTTTAACCATAATTCCATGCCCTCAAAAGCCGGATAAAATTGCCATGCCCCGCCAATATATTGCGCCAGCTCGTTGTCATGTGTCGCCCACGCGCCGGTCGCCGCCGCGGCCACCAGCCACAGACCGCCGTCCACTGGCACGGTCGGCGGCGCCGATAATGTTGCCGTCTCGACCGCAGGCTGAATCAGTGCATCAAAGCTGTTCAGCGCCAGATTGTGGGTAACTTCCTTCTGGGACTGGGTGGACATAATATAAGGCGTCTTTAGTCGCGGCGTTTGCGTAATCATCATAATTTTCCTTTTGCTGTCACAGCGCAACCGTCAAGGGCCAGCCGCGGCCCACACTGTCACTGATTTGACTGATCCGAAGAGTAAGACTTGCCGGGATCGACCCGAAATCGCTGAGTTGCAGCGTGGCCGGATAAACCACTGTCGCCGCAGTGGAGGTCAGGGTACGTACCACATTTGCACCGTTTAAAATCTCAATATCATATTTCTCATAAAGCTCGCCCAGCGGCACATCGACATTATCCATCCATTCGCCGCCGACCCGGCTGCGTCGGAGCCATGTCAGGGTGAGGGTGCCGGCACTGTCCCTCACCCCCACGGCATGTACCGGCGAGAACGGCTTCAGGCTTTCGGCGCCAAACGTGTAATTGAGCGGCAGAACATTGGCGACATTGTCCCCCGAGGTCACCGCCTTGAACTGGCGATTTTGACCAATATCCGACAGCGCCATCACCGCCGAACTCACCGTGGTCGCGGTCAAAAGAACAAACACTTCCGCCGGGCCGTGACCGCTGATGCGCCGCTCCGTACCGCGACGCCCGCGCAGCAAACCGCTCAAGAGGTAGCGCCCGTCAAGTTGAAGCACCGCCTGCCGAAACTGAATAATCTCGCCGCCAACCCAGGCGACATTGGCCCCATCCAGAACCGCCGCCGCCGTCTCTCCCGCCAGGCTGTGGCCCGGATTATCCAGCCGGACATAACACTCACCAGCCTCATCCCAATAGGCCGCCGGGCCGCCCACCAGCGTATTTTCCACCACGCCGCTGACCACATCAACTGCGGAAAAATCCAGTTGACTATAGGTCAGATCATTATCTCTGGAGATAAACAGACCGGCCCCGGGCCAATTGCCACTGCCCGCCGCCACCGCCAAGAACAAAATGGGCGCAGTGATATTATCCCCGGTGATCGCTGGCATATCAAGCGGCAACAACTGACTTGTTGCCAGAGGCGTGACCTGCTGGGGCGGCACCAGACCACTGTCGGCAACACTGTTGCGGGTTAAAATTGATCTGGAAAATTTTACCGCCCGACAGTGGATACCCTCTGCCCCGGTTTCAACTTCCTGCAGCAGAAAATTCTGGATATTGCCGTTAATAGTCAGGGTCAGGATATCTCCCGGCAGCAGATCCGCATATTTGGATGGCAGGGTGAAGCTGGCGGATTTCCGGCCATACCACGCCAGATCAAGCTGTATTTCGGCGATGGTTTTTGCCGCAGCGGAGGCCAGCACCAACGGCACCGCGCTCTGATGAACAACGTCACTGGCCGTTGTCACCCGTCTGGCGCGCTGATAGCCGGTCTGATAATCGCGGGCAGGATCGATATAGGACATCCCGACTTCCCGTGGCAGCTCCATATCCTGCTGTCGGCCCAGAATGATCCTCTCTCGGGCTTTTCCCGCACCCTTTACCAGCTCAGCGGGCGTAATAGCCACATCCGCCGGTCTGTCCAGATGACGAAACAGCAGATTTTTATCCTGCTCGATCACATCAAAATTATAAATAGCCGCCAGTTGCTCCAGCGCCGAACGTGATTTCACCGGCCCCGAGATCATATAGCCCTCAACCACCCGGGTAAGGCCACTGGCATCACAGGCCGACAGCCCGGACAACTGACAAATATCGGCAACAATGGTTGATAACAGAACCGTACCGCCGACATCGGCAATAACCTCGAAAGTAAGATTGGGAATCCGGTTGGCATAGTTGCCAAGCTCAAGACCGTCAAACACCACATAGGCCAAAGCGCGAAACGCATTGGCACTGGCCTGTCCCTCTATGGCCTCAATCAGCGGATCGGCATTCTGAAATTCACTCCCGGTATAAATTCTTAACGTGCCGCCGGTGGCGATTGCGCCGCTACTGTCGCGCAATAACTTGCCATCGGCCCAGATCCGCCCGACATCGGCAATCTCCCGTCCGGACAGGGCCATGGCAAATGACGCGCTATAGCTGTAGGTTACCGTGGTGACCGTTTGCTGGCCCTTGCCGCCGCCGGCGGTCTTTTCATTACGACTTTCTTTCAGACCCGCCGACCAGACCATATTGCCGGGCAGGCGCATGGTGCCATAAATACGCGAAATCGGCGTGCCGTAAGCAGAAGTCTGCACGCTCAGGTCTTTTAGCCGACCGCCCTCAATCGTCCGGGAAGCCGTGCCGCCAAAAATGGCCTGATCGACAGTGCGCCCGACCAGACCACCAATCAAACCGCCAACCGGTCCGCCAATCGCGGTACCAACCACGGTTAGAACAACGCTTGCCATTAGCTCAACTCCTTATCTTTGCTCACGGCGGGGAATAATGAATAAACCGCGATAATCCGCGCCCGCCACTCATCATCCAGCCGATGTTCAACCACCTTGCCATATTTCTCACAGGCATGAATGATGCCCCGGTCCGACATAATGGCGGCATGTTCCAGAGCCTGACCAAAGCGCATAATCACGATATCCCCCGGCGTCATATCTGCAACCCGGCGCTCGGGATAACCCGCCATTCCGGCATAGCGGGAAATTGCCCTTCGTCCGGGGATTCTCTTGTAATCCGTCCGGTCAAAATCACTCAGCCCCAATGTCCTGGCCACATGGATAATCAGACCGATACAATCCAGACCATAGTCGGGACGGCGGCCCTGATGACGAAAGCAACAACCGACACAGCGCCGGGCAGCCAGGAATATCTCTGTTTGCGGTATATCTGATGTGGTCATTATTAAAAAACTTTGCTATCACTGTTTTTCAGAAAAATTACAGGAAGGATTTGTCTGTTATGGACATGAATGTTATCGGGCTGCATATTCACGAACTTCGTAACCAGAGCCGCTTTATCGAAGCCAGCGTGGATATCTTAAACCAGTCAATGGAAAAAGAAGCCGCGATCGGTGTTTTCTTTGCCCTGCAGAATATCATGCTGGGAACCAACCAGATTGCCCGCATGTTATGGACCCCGCGCAAGGGCGGTCGGGAACGGGCAAAAGCGTTACGGCAAACGCTGGATCTGCCGGAGAAATATCCGCTGAATAATGAAAATATCCTGTCGCTGGTTGATCATGCGGACGAGGCCAACGATCAATGGATCAACCAGTCCAAGGATCAATATATCCTTTATGATTTTATTGGTGATATTGCCACCAGCCCCCATAAAGAAGTCGAAACCCGGAATATTTACCGCGCTTTTGACACCAACAGCAAAATTTATACTTTTCGCGGCATTGGTTTTAATCTCGAAGCCCTGCTCAAGGCGATTGCCGACATCAGCACCAGAGTGAACCAGATCCATGCCCGTCTCTATCCCGATCAATGGGAAGAAGTCAAAGAGGACAAACCGGAAGCGGCAAAAGAGGTGCCGGAAGCGGCAAAAGAGGTAAAAGAGATAGCAGAGGAAAAAGCCGCCCCTGAACCGGCGCCAAAGGAAACCCGGGCAAAAAAGACCGCCGTGAAGAAAGAAGCGGCAACAGACAAATAATTTCCCTCATTTCAGGCCGGGATAGTAATAGAGAGCATCTGTTCCGGGAATAGCGGTTTCACCACGGAAATTGTTAAAATTGTGAAATTTCCCCTTGCAGGTTACCGCGCGTTTATCACAGCCGGCAACCGCGAGATAACGGTCACCGATCATCACCGCATCCGGCAGCGCGTCATACAGGGTGAATTGGCCGCTGGCGAAATTCTTGACCTCGACTTTACGCCCGGCATTGCCGCCCGTCAACCAGCGCAGCAGACCATAATCATACCAGCCCGTGGCCTCAAGGCGGTTGCTGTCGCTAAAGCTGTCCGGACCGATAACCGTGGTTACCGTCCCGACAACGGCATATTGCTCAAGATTGACATGGCAGCTATCCGCGCCGAGATCCGCCCGGCATTCGGGCGAAAATACCGTGCCGATGACCTGTTGTAATTTCTGGGTCAGACCCCTGATTTCGACGCTGAACTGTTGATCTTTCAGGGTAAATTGCCCAAGCCATCCCCGACGCATAAACAGCTCCCCCTGAGTGAGGTCCTGCCAGTTCAGCCGGAAAATCGAAATAGCGGCATAATCAAACAACCCGGCACGAATATCCTTTTCCATCAACCCGTCTGACGACAGCAGGGCGCTAATCTCCAGATTATCGACATTCAGGCTGTTGGTGGTGCTGACAGATGACGGCAGGAAGCTATTGACCGGTTTGAAGGTCAGGTTGTTAAAGTCAAATTCGCGGTCATGAGTGCTAAAGGCCAGGCGCACCCCGTCGCGCCGGGTCAGCACCCAGCAGGTCGCCATCGTGGTCAATTCAGCGGACAGGTGGCTTTTCAACTCAGGAGAAATTAATTTCATTTAAAGCCGCACCTCAATCAGGGCAATCGACGGAATTTGCCCGGCCTGATAGCTTTCGAGCGTGATTGCGAGAAAATCTTCACTGAAACGCACCGGAACATCAAATTCATAACCGGCGCTGATCACGACCCCGACCAGTGGTGCCACGGTAAAGGTCACGATCCCTGTGGTCGTATCCAGCTGCCAGCCGCTCGTCTGTGTTACGCCGTCAACGGCGATAACCACGGTTGCCGCTACCGGTTTCTGAATCATGCGCATATGGGAAATGCCGCCGCTATTATAGCTTTTCACCAGTTGAAAACTCACTGTTACCCCGTCGCCGAGGCCAAGCTGCTGATCGGTTGCGCTGATCGCCTGTTGCGGCACACTGCTTTTATAATCGAGCCAGTCCTTGTAACGAAAGCCGTTCGCCCGCCCGGCCCGCGCCCGGAAAAAGCTGAGCAGGACCCCGAGGTCATTTTCCGAACGTAACCCCATGCCGATGTCATAAACATTGCGCGCCTCCGCCCATTCGCGGTTGCGCTGTTCCTGACCCGAGGCCATCTCGACCACGGTGGTCAGAAACTGTGGTCCACCACTGGCACCGTAACTTATATCTGTCGGCAATTGTATTTCGTGAAATCCTGTCATGCTGTTTCCTTGATCTCTGGTATAAATCAGGCCGTCGCGAACCACCTGTGGATAGGCCCAGACAAAAACTCTGGCAAAGGCCTGCTTAAGCCCAAGCCCGGCCGCTGTGATAATATTTTTCCAGTTTCCATTCGTGGTCGCGAGCAGATTGAAGCCGCTGAAATAATCACTTTTGCTCCGGGGATAGGCCAATGCCTGATCGATCTCGCCGATCGCTTGCGTCCGCTGGCCCCATTGTCCGGCAATGACAAAATCATAATCCTCAATCTGAAGAAAATCGAAGGCCGGATCGTGCCAGTGAAGCGTTGGAAAATTGACAGCCCGGGCCATCGGTGCCGTGTCCACCAACACCTGCGGGCTGAAGAATAACAATCCGAGCTGTGCCGTGGGATGGGCAGTTTTTATCTGATCGCGCAACCATAATGTCGACAGCCCGAGCTTGTCACCAAGCCAGTTGAGATAGTCCTGCTGGGCCACGGTCGCGGTTTCCGTCGCCAGCAGATGCTTGGTCGGCACTACCTTGGTTGTTTCGCTGGTATAAAGTGCCATGGTGGTATTATCGTAAAAATACGGCACCCCGGTGCCGCCCTGACCGATCCACCACCACGGCTCGCCGATCTGGAAATGATGGGTTGCGCCCACTTGAGTGATGATCTGGCCAAGGCCGAGAAAGACATCACGCAGGTAATCGAGTGCCGGCTGACTGGTCGGCGCGATCAGGCTTGACGGCGGGGTCCAGCCGGTCAGCGCCGGGCTGCCGTCATGGGCCTGCTGCTGCCAGCCCGCCGGAATATTCTGTGCCAGTATCTCGTAAGACAGCGAGAGAATAACCGTGAAACCGAAAGAGCTCGCGCGGCTGAGAAAGTCCTTGTGCCAACTCGCCGCCGCCTTGTTGAGCTTTGCCTTCAGCGGGTCAATAATATAACGCGCCGCCGTCGCATCCCAGCTCAGGTTATAATAGTGGCTCATACCAACATAATGATTGATCCAGTCGCGATAGCCCAGTTTAAGCATGTTCCAGATCACCCGCTCCGGTGTCTGGGTCACGACATCATCATAGCCGTTGGCGATACGTAAATTATGGGGCTGGACATAACCATCGCCAATTTTCAGGGTTGAGGTCGGGCCGCTGACCTTGAGCGCTGAAATAATCACCTGGCCCTCAACCGCAGTCGGCAGCGGACCGGTTGCAGCGCCGTCAAATGCTGGCGGCACCATGCTGATAAACATCCGGTCAATATCGGCGGGGTAAACCGGGTCGGCTTGTGACGGCAACAGAAATCCGCCGTCCAGAGTGTCAAAATCAAGGGTGATTACCGCATCCTGTGCCGTGCCCACCGCATAATTCCATAATCTGACATACCAGGTGCGGGCGGCCCCGGTCTGGTCCCGGCCTTCGATGGTCAGGGTCGGGCTGTTAACCACATCCAGCGCCCTGACATTGCTGCCCTGCCAGCGGAAAGTCAGTGTCGTATGGCTATAATCCCGGCGGGTCTGATACTGGTGGAACGGGTGGTCAAGGCTGTCAACCGAATCCCAGATCAGGCCGCAAAGATCGTCATAGCGGTAAAAAACCAGATCGACAACCATGCTGTCATAACCGGTGGTGACCACAGAGGCCATCATCGGCCGGGGGAAATTCAGCGTCCAGTAGCGCGGCGAAAAGCGGCGGATAAAACTGCTGTCGGTCTGATCCTGCATCTGCGCGAGCCAATACATTACATGTCCCTCCG
>JAADGA010000216.1:0-1316 GCA_013152615.1 Alphaproteobacteria bacterium | reverse complement strand
TTGACCGCGACCGCGACCTGGGCCGCACTGCGCCCGGTCATGTCACTGGCTGTTCCCTGATTGGTGATGTTGATGGTAATATTGGTTTTCTTTTCGGATGGGGTCCCCGGACGACCGCCGCCCTGCCCCGGCATAATCCGGCCCGGAGTTGCCGGCACAAACAGCTCCGGTCCCCGCTCCCCCACCAGATAAGGCTGACCGGCACCGACCGTACCGCCCGCGGCCCGGCCAAATAACACACTGCCCACCAGATTATTCAGCAGCCCGCCAATGCCACCACCGCTGCCAAAAATACTGTTCAGCCCCGATTGAATGGCGCTGTTGGCAATGTCATTTAACACCGATAATGCTGTGCGTTTAAGCCGTGAAAAACTGAGCTCGCCAGAGCGGGCAAAATTGTCAAATATCCGGCTCATACTGTCGGTCGTTTTGGCGGCCACCGCCTCTAGACCGGCAAAATCCTTTTCAATATTGTTAAGCTGCCTGCGCAGGGGAGTACTATCAGCCCTGATCTTCACGACCAGACTGTCAAGGATAGTTTCTGTCATAATTTTTTCCCAATAGAAAACCCGCTCAATTGGCGGGATGATTCAGATCATGTTAAATATTTCTATTTCTTTACCTGTGGACCGCGCCCGCTACGGCCCCGGATAAGCCCTCTGATAACAACCCGGAAATAAAATAGCACCGGGCGGGACAAAATGATCAGGAAGAACAACGCCAAAACGGTGAGATAAATATTTTGAAACGAAAAAGTATGATATCGGGTATAGCCTGATTCAGGAGAATAAAAGCTATCTGGTTCATACGGGTCTAATATAGAGGTTACAATTTGTTTCACGCCGATAACAAAAGAAAGAAGATTTAATATCCATACGGGTAAAATATAGGTTTTTGGGAAAATATAGGCTAACCCTCCAAAAATAATGCCGTAAATAATACCACACGCAATAATGTAACTGAGAAACACCGTCTCCATAAGGGGCGAACCCTCTGTAATGGAAAACACCCTGATTATCCAGCCAAGAGGGTACATAATATCTGGTAAGAAGAAAGCCCATACAACCGGTAGCCAGCCATAAGCGGAAGCAAATCCCAACAGGATTTTTTCATACATCCGCCATTTGTATATGTTGTCAATCTCCTGCTGCATATTTAAAATCTTATTCCCAGGATAATTTTTCTGCTCCAGCTTGCCACAATTTTAAAGGGTACGCCACCTTCAAACTCTTGATTCCCGGGAATTTTGCTTCTAAAATCACGGGCATCAACAAAGGCATCATCAATACTAAATTTTAATACCCCTTCCAATCGAA
>JAADGA010000215.1:3464-4511 GCA_013152615.1 Alphaproteobacteria bacterium | reverse complement strand
AGCAACCCGCGTCTCAAGGAAAAATACCGGACGACATTACGCTGGTGTATGGATCATCCGAAAAAGGCGATAGTGCTGTCGGTAACGCTGCCCCTGCTCGGCTTTGCCTCCGGGGCCAGCCTGAAGCAGCAATTTTTCCCGCCGGTTGACCGTAACCAGTTTCAGATTCAGATAACCCTACCGCCACAAACCAACCTGCGCGAAACCCGACGGCAAGTTGGAATCGCCCGCAAAATCATGGCAAAATACCCGGAGATAAAACAGGATTACTGGGTAATAGGCGAAACGCCGCCAGCGGTCTTTTACAATAATTTTCTTAATCAGGCCGGGGCGAATAACTTTGCCGGTGCTTTTGTCTCCACCATATCGCAAAAGGCCACCGTCGCCCTGCTGCCCCGGCTGCAACGTGACCTGATGGCCGGACTGCCCACCGCAAAAATTCTCGCCATTCCCTTTGAACAAGGCCCGCCCTTTGCCGCACCGATCGAGATATATCTTTATGGTCAGGATTTGAAAATTCTATCGGAAAAAGGTGAGGAAATCCGTACTATTCTGGCGCAGAGCAAAAACGTCACCTACACCAGCGCCAAAATCTCCCTGAGCCAGCCCAAATTAACCTTTATTCCCGATGAGGACAGTGCCAGAGCCGCCGGTCTGACATTAACCGGGATCGCCGAACAGCTGAACAACGCGCTCGAAGGCCACATCGGCGGCAGCGTGCTGGAGGGTAATGAAAATCTGCCGGTGCGGGTGCGCGTCGGCGGCAAAAACCGCTCACAGCTTGACTATCTTTTCAATAATCTCCTTGTCGCTCCGCCCAACAGCCAGACAACCGGCGGGCGGGTCAGGGCGGCGATCCCGCTCAGCAGCCTCGGCAAGTTAGCCCTGATCCCGAGCTATAATTCAATTACCCACCGCGATAATCAGCGGCTGAACATCCTTCAGGCTTTCATCATTCCCTACAGCCTGCCCAATATCGCGCTGACAGATTTTCAGCGCCGTCTGAAGGCCGCTAATTTTACCTTACCCGCCGGTTACCGGCTTGAT
>JAADGA010000215.1:0-3454 GCA_013152615.1 Alphaproteobacteria bacterium | reverse complement strand
GCGAGACCGAAAAACGGGCCGAATCCGAGGGTAAATTATTTTCAACTGTGCTGCCCCTCCTGGTGATCATGATGGGAGTTCTGGTGCTGACGTTTAACAGCTTTACGTCGGCACTGATCATCGGGGGGGTCGCTTTTTTCAGTGTCGGACTGGCGCTGCTTTCTCTGTGGATATTTTCCTTCCCAATGGGATTTACCGGCATTATGGGGACGATGGGCCTGATTGGTCTGGCGATTAATGACAGTATTGTCGTGCTGGCCGCCCTCAGGTCTGATGAGAAGGCCAGAGCCGCCGACCCGGACAGGATTGTCACCATCGTCGTCGAATCCAGCCGTCATGTTCTGGCGACAACCCTGACCACGATTGGCGGCTTTATCCCGCTGATTATCTGGGGCGGCAGCATGTGGCCGCCGCTGGCGACCGCAATTTCCGGCGGTCTGGTCGGGGCAACCCTGCTCGCGCTGATATATGTGCCGACCCTTTATTACCTGCGGGTGCGCCGCCGTGCCCGCAGGCAATGTGCGGCCCGGGACAAGCCCGCCCGGAAGTCTGCCGTCAATACCGCCTGAAATCCTGACGGGACAAATAATAAAACCGGGTTGTCAACAGAATGAATGAGATAATGCTGGCAATGACGGCACTTTCAAGCAGGCCCGACGCGCCATGACCAAAATTAAATGCCAGCCCATAAGACAACGGCACCATCACCACGATATAGCTGAAAAAATATAATATTGTCGGCGCCCACACATCCCGCCGACCCCGCAGGGCATTACCGGCCACCGTTTGCAAACTGTCAAACAGCAGCATCCACGCCGTCAGGATAATCAACGGCACAGCGGCGGTGACGAGTGTCGGGTCACGGGTAAAGAAACCGGCGATCTGTTCTGGAAAGATAACCAGAATTCCGAGCAAGGGTATCATCAAAATAATATTGAATATAATGCCGCATGTCCCTGCAAGCACAAGGTCACGCGCATCCCGCCGCCCGTAGGCTATCCCGACCCGGACCGATGTCGCCCCGGCGATGCCGTAAGCAATCATATAGGGTATGCCGTAAATATTGAAGCTGATCGCCAGCGCCCCGAGGGTAATCGGGCCAATCCAGCCGGCAAAAACCTCAAGCGTGGCAAAGCCGCTATGCTCCGCGCCGTTGGTAAGACCGGCACCATAGCCGATATGCCTTAATCTTTTCCATTTACGAAGCCTCAGGTCGACCTTTTGCCGCAGACCGAATATCCGGTGATCTTTCATATTGAGGATATAGAGGATCATGCCGCCCGCCAGCAATGTCCTGACGATGGTTGTCGCCCATGCGGAACCTTCGGCCCCCATCGGGTCAAATCCCATATGGCCGTAAACCAGTATCCAGTTCAGCAGAATATTAACAATATTGGCAACCAGCATGAAAATCATCCCCGGCAGCGGACGATTGATGCCCTCAAGGAAAAAAGTGCAGGCCAGCATCAGGCTGGTCATGGGAATACCCAGCGCCACCGCCCGCATCACCACCCCGCCGCCGCGCGCAATATCCGGCTCCTGACCGAGCAGCAGCAAAATTGGCTCCCCCGCCAGGCTGATAAAAAATCCGACCATGCCAAGGACGAAAGCATAGGGCAGAGAGCGCCGCCAGATTCGACCGCAGCGCAGATAGTCTTTGGCCCCCCAGGCATTGGAGGTCAACACTATCGTCCCGGTCATCAGGCCAATGGAAATGATAATCACCGCCGCCACCGGAACATAGCCGATGCTCTGATAGGCCAGTTCCTGTGCCGAGAACCGTCCGACCATCATGGTATCAACAATCCCCATGGTCATAATCCCCAATCGCTGAACAACGATGGGAAAAGACAGACGAACCAGTTCCGAAAACTGCCGCTTTACCCGCGATCTTATCCACCCCGGGGCATATTTCTCTGTTGAATCAACCATATTTTCTTCATAGGGAGAAAAGCGCGAAGAGTCATTTAAAAACAGGGGAAGGGCAGAAAACAAATATCTCTGCACTTAAATCCAGTAGCGGGCCTCTACAGATTTTTTTCTGACCCGGGGCAAAGATTTTTTAACCATATCCGCTGCGGCGGAATTCGGGTTATAGCTGGACCGGGATGACATTATTTTATGGGAAAGGCTGGCCTGAAAGCTCTCAATCTCGCTCAATCTTTTTTGATTACCCTCAAGCTGCTGTTCAAGATTAATCAGAATATTCTGTCTGAGCGTGGCTGGAATT
This sequence comes from Alphaproteobacteria bacterium, assembly GCA_013152615.1. Taxonomy (GTDB): domain Bacteria; phylum Pseudomonadota; class Alphaproteobacteria; order Sphingomonadales; family Emcibacteraceae; genus Paremcibacter. The sequence goes on along the minus strand of JAADGA010000215.1, from coordinate 1,224 downwards.
GCGCTTTGTTTTTCTATCCGTCTGATGGCATTATCCAGCGCATATATCACCCGCAATCTTGATCTGACCAGCTTTCCCAGATATTCCAGTCTTGTTTTCCGGGCCGCGAGCCGCGTTGCCTTTATGCCGACGTTAACTACCGGCTGCCCGGAATCGGTTAATATGGTGATTTCATTATTTGCCACCGGATTTCGATCGACGAAATCCCCTGACGCTGCCACAACCACTGAATTCCGGTTAAGGCTCCGGGTTAACACCGCCGCTGTTGAAAGCGTCACCACCAGCCCGAGCGCCACCCCGGACAATTTGATAAACAAGGCCTTACCGCTTCCCGCCTCCATAATGACGCCTTCCATAAAAATACCTTCCCCACCATAGTGGCGACGCTATGTCATAAATACGTCCAAACTATGACCTTCCCGTACCGCGTATCCAATCCCCTAAAAATCATATGACAGACCGGCGCGGGCAACAGAGTCGGTTTTCCGGCGGGTAAGAGGAGAATCGCGGTTATACATGATATTATAGGAGAATTTGCTGCTGAGCGAGCCATTGATTTTTACTTTCAGCGCGGTCTGACTTTCAATAATATTTTTACTACCGATATAGAATTTGGTGATATTGGTAAAATCACTGCGGTCATTTATCGTCCAGTTGAAAATACTGCTGGCGAAGACACTTAAATTGCGGACATATTTTCCGCCGGGCAGTTCTTTGGTAAAAAGCAGACCCGGCCCGACCTCAAGCCGCCAGTTATAGTGATCGGTATTGATAACCGGATAACCAAAGCCGAGCGATGTGGTAATGCGTTCACGAAAGGCACCGAATTGGTTATTTTCATAGCCGGTGAAACTGGTGGCATATAATTCTTCCGAAAAATCATAATCCAGTTTGTAGGACAGACCCCATCTTTTTTTATCGGTCACACCGGTATTTTTATTGAGGTCAAGAAAACTGCGGATGGTATGGTGATAGCGCCCGGAAGCCAGTTGCAATTTTCCGGCAAACCCCAGAGATTCCTGACGGGTATTGCCAGATGAGCGCAGATAATTGAGGTCCATTTCGCCGTTCCAGCGCTGCGGATCAGAAAGATTACCCTGCGGCGGCGGGGTAGGTTCGGATTCCTGCAGTTTGGGTTTCTGCTGTTTGGATTTCTGCTGTTTCGGGCTGGTAACGAATTGCTGTTTCAGGCCGGTAACAAATTGCTGTATCTCCTTGTCGTTG
>JAADGA010000214.1 GCA_013152615.1 Alphaproteobacteria bacterium | reverse complement strand
TTTGTCCCCGCCGTTGCCGGTCCCAATCCGGTGCGCAAGCGTGACGCCAATAACACCGGTAACCTGAAAATTATTGCCAGCTATCATGATGGCGACCGGGTGTTGACCGCAGAAGCGCATCTGATTGCCGCGGTTCAACGCTGGAACAATCCGCCGATTTTATAACCAGGATCAGGATATGAAACATTTAAAACCTCTCAATAAAAAAGCCCGACAGTTGACCGGGGCGGCGGATGCAGACGGGCGCGACGAAGTTTTCGCCATGCAGACGGTGGCCGGTTGCACCACCTCCACCGATCCCGGGTGGGAGGTCGACCCGTTCGGCGGCGTTGCCTCGCTGTGTCAGCCGATGGAGGCCGATCTCTACGGCTGCTCCGATCCCTGCTGGTGGCCAGCGGCAGTGCCGGATACGGTAAACACCTATCCTGACTGGTCAAAATTGGAGAATACCCGTAAAAACTGGCGGAAATTGCAGGCGGTTTTTCCCGAAGATTAATGGCTTAAGGATTATTGACGTGAAGAATCTTTTTAAAATTTCAATGTTATTTGCGGTGCTGTTATCTCTGGCGTCTTCATTATCTTATGCCAAAGAATATATGATCGTCGGCGCCCGCCCTGACAAGCTGTTTGTCATTGATATCAAGGCCCGTAAAGTTATCAAGACCTTCACCATTCCCGACAGCACCGGCCCGCAGACCATCGTCATGTCACCGGATGGCAATATTGCTTACGTCCTGACCAATCATTTGCGCTCTATCGTTGGCATTGAGCTTACCCATGGCAAGGTGGTTTTCCGGGCGAACATGAATTATAAACCCGATGAAAGAACCTGGAATTACGGCTTTGATATCAGCCCCGATGGTAGCGAAATCTATTCCTATGATCTGCCGACCAGAATATATCTCGACCGCTATAAATCGCTGGCTCCACGGCTGACCGTGTTTAAAACCAATGGCGGGCTTGATGCCAAACCGGTCCGGGAATTTCCGCTGCCGCGGCGGATTAATCTGTTGATGGTGGCAAAGAGTGGTGCGCTTTACGCCATGGGCTGGGATTTTTACAAGATAAATGTCAACACCGGAAAATACAAAATAGCCTATCCACTGCGCCACTGGAAAAAGAAAAATCTGTCGGCACCGGATGCGCTTGCCTTCTGGCCAAGCTGGGATAACAACGGTATTTTTTCAACCCCGATCACCTATAGCCGGACTGATATGGCGGCGAATAATCCGAAACGCTTCCGTACCGCTTTGCTGATGCTTAACCTGAAAACCGAGAAATTCAAGCTGATTGATTTTCAGAGCGCTCCGGAAATTTTATTCAGTTCGGTCATCAGTCCCGATCATAAAACCGCTTTTGCCGCCTATAATACCCTGATCAAGATTGATCTGGAAAATCCGCACACGGTTAAGCGGGTTGATCTGGACCATAGCTATTACCAGACCAATATTTCGGCCGATGGCAAGGAAGTTTACGTTGGCGGCACCACCTGTGACATCGCAATCTATTCATCGAAAGACCTGTCACGTCTGGGCCAGGTATTGTTGCCGGGCTGCCCGGATATGGGGGCTACGGTCATCAGGATGATACATAAATAAACCGCTTTAGAGGCAAGGATTCAATGGAGAAGATTATGGAATATAGTTTATATATAGATGGTGCTGCGGTGCCGACGGCAACTCATATGGATATATTCAATCCGGCGAGCGGCGCGCTGCTCGGGGCGTGCCCGGTGGCGGGACGAACGGAGCTTGATCAGGCGGTGGCGGCGGCGGGCAAAGCTTTTGAAAGCTGGAGCCAGACCCCGGATGCGGCGCGCAAGGCAGCGTGCCATACTATGGCCGGGGTGCTGGAAAAGCATGCTGAGGAGCTGGCGAAATTACTGACGCAGGAGCAGGGCAAGCCGCTGAATGGCCTCGGCTCGCGTTTTGAGCTTGGCGGCTGTCAGGGCTGGGCGCATTTTACCGCGGATCTCGACCTGCCGGTGGAAGTGGTGCAGGATAATGACGAGGGTCATGTCGAACTGCACCGTAAACCGATCGGGGTTGTCGGCTCGATCACGCCGTGGAACTGGCCATTGATGATAGCGATCTGGCATGTGATTCCGGCGATCCGCAGCGGCAATACCGTGGTGATCAAACCGTCACCCTATACTCCCTTAAGCACTCTGCGCATGATCGAACTGATCGCGGCGGTTCTGCCCAAGGGGGTGCTGAATGTGGTCAGTGGCCGCGATGACCTTGGTCAGATGATGAGCGAGCATGCCGGCATTCACAAGATTGTCTTTACCGGTTCCTGTGCCACCGGTGAAAAGATTATGGCCAGTGCCGCGCCGACCCTGAAACGGCTGACGCTTGAGCTTGGCGGCAATGATGCCGGGATTGTGCTGCCCGATGTTGATGCCAAGGCGATTGCCGAGGGCCTGTTCTGGGGCGCGTTCATTAACGGCGGGCAGACCTGTGCCGCGCTGAAAAGACTGTATGTCCATGAGGATGTCTATGACGATGTCTGTCAGGCGCTGGCCGAATTTGCCGGTAATATCCCGGTTGGGGATGGCCTTGACGAAAATATGATTCTGGGACCGGTGCAGAATGAAATGCAATATAACAAGGTTAAGGGTCTGGTCGAGGATGCGGTGGCGCACGGCGCACGGGTGCTGCTCGGCGCCAATCCGGAGGATGGTAAAGGCTATTTTTACCCAACCACCCTGCTCGCCGATGCTCATGACGGTATGCGGATAGTTGATGAGGAACAGTTCGGCCCGGCGCTGCCAATCATTAAATATAGTGACATTGATGATGCGATAACCCGCGCCAATGCTTCGGAAAACGGCCTCGGCGGTTCCATCTGGTCAAATGATATTGAACAGGCGAAAAAGCTCGCCGCCCGGCTTGAATGTGGCAGTGTGTGGATCAACAAGCACGGCATGATTCAGCCCAACGTCCCCTTCGGCGGCGTAAAAGGCTCCGGCATCGGCGTAGAATTCGGCATCGACGGCCTGAAAGAATACACCACCATTCAGGCGGTGTTTTCCTGAGACATACAGGAGACAGCAGGAGTAACTAAAATATAATTATTCGGCTGCTGTCGCTGTATTTTTGTTTGATGGGGGACCCGTCCCCCGCGCCCGTGGTGCGCTCCCCCTCCTACGCTAAAGCTCCGGGCGGCCAGTCGGCCTTGCCTCAGCCCTGCGGGCTTCGGAGTCTGAGTATTGTGTGGAGGGGGTGAGGTGGTTGCCTTTTTTTATTAGGGGGGGTCCCCCCCCCGCGCCGTGGGCGCTCCCCTGCCTCGCATTAGCTCGGGCGGCCGGTCGGCCTTGCCTCAGACCGGACGGTCTTCGGAGGCTGAGTATTATGTGGAGGGGGTGAGAGTGGCGGCCTTTAGTTTTATCCGGAAAGGGTTCAGCATCCGAAGCCCACAGGGCTGAGGCAAGGGCGACCGCCCGCCCGGAGCTTTAGCGGAGGTGGGG
>JAADGA010000213.1 GCA_013152615.1 Alphaproteobacteria bacterium | reverse complement strand
ATAATGTAAGTTACCGTCACCGAGATGGCCGAACGGCAGCGGACGCGCCCCGGCAATCATCTTTGCCACCAGATCACCCGCCTCGATCAGGAAATCCGGGATGGCGGAAATTGGCAGGGAAATATCATGTTTGATGCTGCCGCCCTCATATTTCTGGGCTTCGGACATATTTTCCCGCAGTTGCCACAGGGCATGACTTTCTGTCTGGTTCTTGGCGATCACGCCGTCCAGTACCAGCCCCTTTTCCATGGCGCCGGACAACAGATATTCGATAACTTTTTCAAGGTCGAGCAACTCGCGGGAAAGGGCGGAACTGCATTCCACCAACACATACCAGTCATAGGGCGTGGCGATCGGGTCGCGGGTGTTTGGCATATGACGGGTGACAAACTCTATGCCGCTACGGGGGATAATTTCAAAGGCGGTGAGACAATCGCCGCTGACATTCCGGGCGATAGTGAGCAGGTCGATGGCGGCCTGCGGATTTGGCACCGCGACCAGCGCGGTTTGTTTTTCACCGGGGAAGGGCACTAATTTTACCGTGGCTGCGGTGATAATGCCCAGCGTCCCCTCCGCCCCGATGAACAGCTGTTTGAGGTCATAGCCGCTGTTATCCTTGCGCAGGGCCTGTAGCCCATGCCAGATATCGCCGGTGGCCAGCACCACTTCGAGCCCCAGCACCAGACTGCGCATGGTGCCGTAATGCAGCACATTGACGCCGCCGGCATTGGTTGACAGATTGCCGCCGATCATGCAACTGCCTTCCGAGGCGAGGCTTAAGGGAAACAGCAATCCCATATCCCGGGCCTCCCGTTGAATATCCGCCAGAATGCAGCCGGCTTCCACCGTCATGCTGTGACTATGGCGGTCCCGTTCCCGAATTTGGTTGAGCCGTTTCAGGCTGAGCAGTATTTCATCACCCGCCGCCGTCGGGATGCCGCCGCCGACCAGACCGCTATTGCCACTTTGAGGCACGATCGGGATTTTGTGGCGGGCACAGATGCGGACAATTTCGCTGACCTTTTCCCGGCTGTCCGGCAGCAGGATCAACGGCGTCCTGCCATGATATTTGCCGCGTGGTTCACATAGGAAAGGCGACATGGCTGCCGGGTCGTCTATCCAGCCTTTAGCGCCGGAAACCCGTTTAAGTTCTGTCAAATGGGCGGGAGCTATGGTCATGGATTGTCAGTTGCCCCCGCACGCGCCGCCCGCCGCAGCCGGTCATTGATCGCAACCCCCAGCCCCCGGTCCGGAATCGGGCTGACCGCGATGGTTTTGCAGCCCGACCGGTCAAGGTCATGGAGCATGGCAAACAGGTTTGACGCGGCCTCCAGCAGGCTGGCCTTCGGGCTGAGGTTACGCACAATCCGGGCGTCTTTGGGATAAAGGCTGCCAAAGGCCAGCAGGGCCTCCCCCGGATAGACGGCGTTCGCATTCAGCCGGACTGGCGTTTCGGGGGCGTAATGAACTTTAAGCTGTCCCGGTGCCGCGGGATTCTGTCCGTCCTGATGGCGGCTGACCCGCAGGCCGGTCAGGTCCTCAATGTCCTTTCGGGTGATGCTGCCGGGCCGGAGCAATCTGATTTCACTGCCGACCACCTGTGCGATGGTTGATTCAATACCATGACGGCAGGGCGGACTGTCCAGAATCATCGCCACCTCTGACGACAGCTCGCGGGCGACATGGTCGGGCCGGGTCGGGCTGAGCTTGCCGGAGATATTGGCGCTCGGCGCGGCAATCGGGCGGGTGAAAATTTTTAGCAGCTCCTGTGCCACTGGATGCGCCGGCACCCGCACCGCCACCGTGTCAAGACCGGCAGAAACCAGACGGGACAAACCGCAATCCGGCTTTCTTTTCAGCACCAGAGTGAAGGGACCGGGCCAGAACGCGGCCCCGAGCTTGCGCGATATAATGTCAAATTCAACATATTTCTCTGCTTCGGCAAGTGATGGTAGATGAATGATCAACGGATTAAAGGCAGGGCGTTTCTTGGCAGCAAAGATAGCGGCGACAGCGGTGTCACGGGTGGCATCCGCCCCGAGGCCATAGACGGTCTCGGTCGGAAAAGACACCAGCTTGCCCTGCAACAGATATCGGGCGGCCAGATGAAAATTGGCCAGAGACGGCGGCATAATTTTTTCGCTGGATTCAGGGCGCATAAAGTTGATCCATTAAGCCCTTGTCTTGAGGCGGGAATTCATGTAAATTCCATTTTCAAACGGTTGTTTTAATTTGCTATATTTTATTATAGCTCGCATTCCTGTATTAATAATATAATATTCACAGGTTTGCGACCTAAATAATAGAAATAATACGGGAGGTATTTGTGTCGGAATATATTGCGCCAACCCGCGAGATGAAATTTGTGCTGAAGGACGTTATCGGCATTTCCGAAGTGACGGCGCTGGAGAGATTTAACGAGGCGACAGATGATATCATTGATGCGGTGCTGGAACAGGCCGGTAAATTCTGTCAGGATATATTGTCACCGCTGAGTGTGGTTGGTGACCGGCAGGGGGCCAGCCTTGGCCCTGACGGCGTGATATCCTCGCCCGGATTTCGTGATGCCTATGCCGCCTATGCCGAAAATGGCTGGACCAGCGTCAGCGGGCTGCCGGAATATGGCGGACAGGGATTGCCGCTGACATTGGCCTCGGCGGTCTATGAATTTGTTGATGCGTCCAATATGGCCTTCAGCCTGTGTTCGATGCTGACCACGGGCGCGGTTGAATCGATTATGGCGCATGGCTCGACAGCGCAGAAAAACACCTATCTGGAAAAAATGATTTCCGGGCAGTGGGCCGGGTCGATGAACCTGACCGAGCCACAGGCCGGTACCGATGTCGGCGCTCTCAGGACCAAAGCGGAACCGGTGGAGGATGGCAGCTACCGCATCAGCGGCAGCAAGATTTTCATCTCGTGGGGCGACCATGACATGACCGAAAATATCATCCATCTGGTGCTGGCCCGAACCCCGGACAGCCCGGCGGGAACCCGGGGAATCTCGCTATTTATTGTGCCGAAATTTCTGGTCAATGAAGACGGCAGTCCGGGCGCGCGCAATGATGCCAAATGTGTCTCGCTTGAGCATAAGCTCGGCATTCATGCCAGCCCGACCTGTGTCATGGCTTATGGTGAGGACGGCAACTGTGTCGGTTATCTGCTCGGTGAAGAGAATAAGGGCATGGCGGCGATGTTCACCATGATGAATAATGCCCGGCTTAATGTTGGTATTCAGGGGGTCGGCTGTGCCGAGAGGTCATGGCAGATGGCGCTTGACTATGCCCGCGAAAGACATCAGGGGATCGCGGTCGGGGCCACAAGCCCGGGTCCGAGTGCGATTATTGACCATGCCGATGTCCGGCGGATGCTGATGACGATAAAATCAACGACCGAGGCCGCCCGCGCGCTCACCATGCTCAATGCCAAGGCGCTGGACCTTGGCGGTCATCATCCGGACCCGGAAATCCGTGACGGTTATCGCGGTCTTGCCGACCTGCTGACACCGATGTCAAAGGCTTACGGTTCTGATGTCGGGGTTGAGAATGCCTCGCTTGCCCTGCAAATTCACGGTGGCATGGGCTTTGTCGAGGAAACCGGTATCGCCCGGATCTATCGGGATTCACGGATTAATCCAATTTATGAAGGCACCAACGGCATTCAGGCGATGGACCTTGCCGGGCGCAAGCTGTCGATGGCCGGCGGCAAATACTGGCGCGGCTTTCTGAATGAAATTTCCGCTTTTGGTGACAGCCTGCCGACTAGTGCTGAATTTTCAGCATTGGGCAGAAATCTGGCGGCGGCGGTCGGCGCAACCCGCGACTGTGCCGACTGGATATTGACCCGGCAGCGGGATGACATGCGCTCCGTCCTTGCCGGTTCGTCGCCGTTCCTCAGACTGTTCAGCGTCACGGTCGGCTGTTATCTGATGGCAAAGGCGGCCATGGCGGCGCGCAACCGGCTGGAACGCGGCGACCCGGATCAGGATTTCCTTGAGGCAAAGATTATTACCGCCCGTTTTTATGCGGAACAGATGGTGCCACCGGCGCTGGGCTTGCAGGCAGCCATTATGACCGGGGACGATTTATTTTTCGCTATATCAGCACAACATATGGGATAGAATATGATTAAACATCCGTGGGTGCCAAACTATCCGGAACATGTTGCCTGGGATCAGGAATTTGTTGCCAAACCGTTATATGCGCTGCTTGAAGATACCGCGGCACGGTTTCCGGACGGCATTGCCTATGATTTTATGGGCAAAGAGACCCGGTACCGGGATCTGCTGGATCAGGCGAATTGCATGGCCTGCGGGTTGCAGAAACTGGGCGTTGGCAAAGGCAGTCATGTCGGTATTTTTATGCCCAACTGCCCCCAGTTCGCCGTGGCCTATTTCGGCATATTGAAGACCGGGGGGACGGTGGTAAATTACAGCCCGCTTTATTCCGAGCGCGAGCTGATCGCCCAGGTGGAAGATTCTGAAACCGATATAATGATCACGCTTGATCTGGCGGTGCTCTATCCGGTTATCCATGCGGTTACCCGCAAAAGCCGCCTGAAACATCTGGTGGTTGACGCCTTCAGCACCACGCTGCCATTTCCAAAAAATTTCCTGTTTAAATGGCTTCAGGGCAGCAGGATTTCCCGCCCGGTCCGGGACCAATATTACGTCAATTTCCGTCAGTTACTGGATAATGACGCCAGCGTGGCACCGGTTGATATTGAGGTGAATGATGACGTCGCGGTCATCCAGTATACCGGTGGCACCACCGGCGTGCCCAAGGGGGCAATGCTGACCCATGCCAATATTTATATCAATGTTCTCCAGCTTGAAAAATGGACGCTTAACCTTGAGCTGGATCATGAAATTCTTCCCGGATTTCTGCCGTTTTTTCATGTTTTCTCAATGACGGTGATCATGAATATGGGCATCTATATTGGGGCCAAAGTGGTCATCCTGCCGAAATTTGAACTGGCGGCAGCGGTGAAATTAATGAAAAAGCACCGGCCAACCCTTTTTGCCGGGGTGCCGACCATGTTTACCGCCCTGTTGAATTACGGCTCGGCGCTGGCGGCGGGTCTGGATAATGTTAAAATGTGCATGTCGGGCGGGGCACCGTTGCCGGTGGAGCTGGAACAGGCCTTTAGAGACAGGATGGGTATTGCCATTTCCGAAGGCTACGGCCTGACCGAGACCTCGCCGGTATGCACGTCCAATCCTTATGACCGGGACACACGCAAAGGCTCCATCGGGCTGCCATTACCGGCAACCGAAGTCATTATTATCGACCGCAAGGATCCGACAAAAATTCTGCCTCTGGGCGAAAACGGCGAAATCTGTATCCGTGGGCCACAGGTGATGAAAGGCTACTGGAAACATCCGGAAGCCACGGCCCAAACCATCATTGACGGCATCCTCCATACCGGCGATGTCGGCTATATGGATGACGATGGCTATAGCTATATCATTGACCGGGACAAGGATCTTATTCTGGTCGGCGGCTTCAATGTTTATCCCCGGGTGGTTGAAGAGGCAATCTATCAGCATCCGGCGGTTCATGAGGCAACGGTTATCGGGGTCCCGGATGATTATCTTGGTGAGCGGCCCAAGGCCTTCGTCACCCTGAAAGAGGGGGTTGATCCGATTACCCCGGAAGATCTGATGGCTTTTCTGCGCAACCGGCTGGGCAAGCATGAACGCCCCAGAGAGATAGAATTCCGCACTGAGCTACCCAAAACCATGATCGGTAAATTATCGAAAAAGGAACTGGTGGCCGAAGAAAAAGCCAAATATGAAAAGCGCAAGAAGGCCTGAAAATACGAAGGCCTAAAAATACGAAGGCTTGAAATACGAAGGCCTAAAAATGAGAAGGCTTAAAATACAGGGAAATATTTGGCGGAAAAGGAATAGGAGACCATCTTGGCCACCGGATTATTTTATCATTCGGACTGTAAAGATCATATTACCCCCGACGGACATCCAGAGGCACGGGACCGGCTGGCCGTCATTTTTGACCGGCTGAACCATCCGGATTTTGCGCCCCTGACCCGCATATCGGCCTCCCCGGCACCGGTGGAGAGGCTGGCTCTGGTTCACGATGACAGTTATATCCAGAGTGTAATCGACCATATCCCTAAAAAAGACCATTATGCTCTGGACGGGGATACCTATCTGTCACCGCGGTCGCTGGCGGCGGCACTCGGGGCGGTCGGTGCCACCTGTCAGGCAATAGATCAGGTGATGAGCGGACAACTGGATAATGGCTTTTGCGCGGTTCGTCCGCCCGGTCACCATGCCGAACCGGGCCGGGCGATGGGCTTTTGCCTGTTTAATATAATCGCAATCGGCGCCATATATGCCCGTAACCGTCATTTTCGCCACCGGGTGGCAATCCTTGATTTTGATGTCCATCACGGTAACGGTACCCAGACGGTTGTCGCCCGCACCAAAGGGCTGTTCTATGGCTCCACCCATCAGTCGCCGCTCTATCCCGGTACCGGCCATATTCATGACCGGGGCGAGGGCGTGATTGTCAATGTCCCGCTGGCCGCAGGCAGTGGCAGCCGGGCGTTTCGCCTGTCTTATCGTCAGCGGATTTTTCCGGCACTTCGGGATTTTAATCCGGATTTCATTCTGGTTTCTGCGGGATTTGATGGCCACGCCCGCGATCCGCTGGCCGATCTTGAGCTGACGACGGCGGATTTTTCGTGGCTCGGTGATGAAATAAAACAGATTGCCGAAGAAAAATGTCAGGGCCGGATGGTATCCTGTCTGGAAGGCGGCTATAATCTGGATATACTCGGGGAAAATGTTGCGGCCTATATTTCGGCATTGATGCGTTGAGCCGCTTTCCGGTATAAAGAAAACGGATGATTCTCGAACAAGGGGCCTGTTGTGCCAAAAAACCCGATTAAACCGGATGATATTGCCGGAATGAATTTTGAAGATGCGCTGGCGGCGCTGGAAGACATCGTCAGGAATCTGGAAAGCGGTCAGGTTTCGCTCGAAGAATCGCTGAATATCTATACCCGCGGGACCCGGCTGCGGCAGCATTGTGAGCTTAAATTAAAGGATGCCACCGCCCGGATTGAAAAGATCGTGAGCGCGCAGGATGGGGCTTTTGGAGTTGTGGAACTGGACGGGGAATAGCAATTATGAAACAGGGTAATGATAGTCGTAATGATAATCCGGCAACGATCGCGCTTGGACAAGCGGCCCGGCAGGTTGAGCAAAGACTGCTGAAGCTGTTGCCCAGAGCGGTCGATCTGGAACAGCGGGTCATTGATGCGATGGAATATTCCCTGATGGCCGGGGGCAAGCGTATCCGGCCGTTTCTGGTGATGGAAACGGCCGCGATATTCGGGGTTGGCGCGGATTCGGCCCTGATGGTGGCGGCGGCGGTGGAATGCGCCCATACCTATTCGCTGATTCATGATGATCTGCCGTGTATGGATGATGATGATATGCGCCGGGGCCAGCCCACCGTCCACAAGAAATTTGACGAGGCGACGGCGGTTCTCGCCGGTGACGGCCTGCTGACACTGGCGTTTGAAATTCTGTCTGACGAACGCAGTCATATGGATGCACGGGTGCGCTGTGAATTGATCAGTTTTATGGCGCGCGCCCTCGGCGTTAATGGCATGGTCGGCGGCCAGATGTTTGATCTTCTGGCGGAAAATCAGACCTTGGACAAGATTCGCATTACCCGCTTTCAACGGATGAAAACCTGGGCCTTGATCATCTTTTCCGGCGAGGCCGGGGCGATCCTTGGCAAGGCGGAGGTCCGGCGGCGTCATGCGATCAAGGGCTATGCCCATGATATTGGACTGGCTTTTCAGATTATTGATGACCTTCTGGATCAGGAGGGGGTTTCGGCGAAAATTGGCAAAACCACCGGCAAAGATGCGGCGGCCGGCAAGGCGACATTGATATCACTGGTCGGTGCCGATCAGGCCCGGACCAAGGCAGAAATGCTGATCAATCAGGCGTTGCAGCATCTTGAGGTATTTGGCGATAAAGCAGAAAACTTGCGTAATCTGGCAAAATTCATTATTAATCGTGCCTATTAACAGTATAAGTTGGAGCTATGAGTTTACGACTTGAAAAACCAGTAACAGACTTGCTTGATCAGATACGCTGTTCTGATGATGTCAGGAAACTCCGTCAGGATCAGCTTCAGCAGCTGGCGGATGAGGTCAGGGCGGATATGATTGATACGGTTTCGCAAACCGGTGGTCATCTCGGTGCCGGGCTGGGGGTGGTTGAGCTGACGGTGGCGTTGCATTATGTCTTTAACCTGCCGCGTGACAAGCTGATCTGGGACGTCGGCCATCAATGTTATCCCCACAAAATTTTAACCGGTCGGCGAAACCGGATGCATACCATCCGTCAGGGCGGTGGCCTTGCCGGTTTTACCAAACGCTGCGAAAGTGACTATGACCCCTTTGGTGCCGGCCATAGTTCAACCTCGATTTCTGCTGGCCTCGGCATGGCGATCGGTCGCGACTTGCAGGGCAGTGATGAAAATATTATTGCGGTTATCGGCGACGGCTCGATGAGCGCGGGCATGGCCTATGAGGCGATGAATAATGCCGGGGCGTTGAAATCCCGCCTGATTGTTATCCTGAATGACAATGATATGTCGATTGCGCCGCCGGTGGGGGCGATGAGCGCCTATCTGGCGCGGCTGCTGTCGTCACGGTCATACCTCAATCTCCGGGATTTTGCCAAGAATATTGTCAAGCGTTTTCCCCGCACCATCGGCGAGAAAGCCAAGCGTGCCGAGGAATTTGCCCGCGGCATGGCGATGGGCGGCACGTTGTTTGAGGAACTCGGCTTTTATTATGTCGGCCCGGTGGATGGTCATAATATGGATCATCTGCTGCCGGTGCTGGAGAATGTCCGCGATGCTGGTCAGGGACCGGTACTAATCCATGTGGTCACTAAAAAGGGCAAGGGCTATCGCTTTGCCGAAGAGGCCAAGGATAAATTTCACGGGGTGTCCAAATTCAATATTGTCACCGGGGCGCAAAGCAAATCCGGTCTGAAGGCGCCGAGCTATACCAGTATTTTTGCCGATGCCCTGATTGGTGAAGCGCGCAGAGATGACAAGGTCATTGCCATTACCGCCGCGATGCCGTCCGGCACCGGTCTTGATAAATTTGCTGAAATTTTCCCGGAACGCTGCTTTGATGTCGGCATTGCCGAGCAACATGCAGTGACCTTTGCTGCCGGTATGGCGACCACCGGATTCAAGCCGTTTGTCACCATCTATTCCACTTTTTTACAGCGGGCCTATGATCAGGTTGTTCATGATGTCGCGGTACAGAATTTGCCGGTGCGCTTTGCCATTGACCGCGCGGGGCTGGTCGGTGCCGACGGGCCGACCCATGCCGGGTCGTTCGATATCACCTATCTTGCCAGCCTGCCGAATTTCGTGGTTATGGCGGCGGCGGATGAGGTTGAGCTGGTCAATATGGTGGCGACCGCAGCATCGATCAACGACCGGCCCTCTGCCGTGCGTTACCCGCGCGGCGAGGGGGTCGGGCTGACGCTACCGGAGAAGGGTAAAATTCTTGAAATCGGCAAGGGCCGCATTATCCAGCAGGGCAAGCATATCGCGATATTATCGCTCGGCACCCGGCTTCAGGAGGCGGTGAAAGCTGCCGAAACGCTCAAGGCCCACGGCCTGACGACGACCGTGGCCGATGCCCGCTTTGCCAAGCCGCTGGATCACGCCATGATTCGCGATCTCGCGCTAAGTCATGATGTTGTGGTGACGATAGAAGAAGGCGCGATTGGCGGCTTCGGCAGTCATATTCTGGATTATCTCACCAATGAGGGGCTGCTGGAAAGCGGTCTCAAGGTCAGAACGTTGAAATTGCCCGATATCTTTCAGGAACAGAACAGCCCGGAGATCATGTATCAACAGGCCGGGCTCACTGCTGCGGACATTGTTGAAACCGCGCTCAAGGCGCTGCACCGTAATGATACCGGTTCAACCCTGCTCGGCACGGATGGTTAAAAATACGGATGGTTAAAAAATGGCGTGCCGATCAATTGGTGGTGGCGCGTGGTCTCGCCACCAGCCGCAGCAAGGCGCAGGCTTATATTATGGCCGGGGTTGTCTTTAGCGGCGAAAAGAAAATTGACAAGGCCGGAGCGCAGTTGGCCGAGGATGCGCCGCTGGAAGTGCGCGGGAAAAAACATCCGTGGGTCAGCCGCGGCGGGCTGAAGCTGATGCAGGCGATTACGGAATTCTCGCTTGATATCGCGGGTAAATCCGTAGTTGATGTCGGGGCGTCCACCGGGGGTTTTACCGATGTTTGTCTACATCACGGCGCAGAGCGGGTCTATGCGGTCGATGTCGGTCATGGCCAGTTGGCGTGGAAATTACGCAATGACCCGCGGGTGGTGGTGCTGGAAAAAACCAATGCGCGCTACCTGACTTCCGAACAAATCCCGGGACCTGTTGAGATGATTGTCTGTGATGCGAGCTTTATCGGCCTGCGGACAGTGTTGCCAGCGGCGATGTCCCTTGCTGCCGATGGCTGTATCCTCGTCGCCCTGATCAAGCCGCAGTTTGAGGTTGGCCGCGGCAATGTCGGCAAGGGCGGTGTGGTGCGCGACCCTGAGCTTCATGATCAGGTCTGTCAGCGGATTGACCGCTGGATTACAGACGACATGGCGGGCTGGACCGTGATTGGTCTGACCCGAAGTCCGATCAAGGGGCCGGACGGCAATATTGAATTTCTGATTGCAGCGGAATATCGCGTATGAGGGTGAAAATTGATCATATCGGGGCCAAGGGTGACGGGGTGGCGGTCGGCCCGGACGGTCCGATCTATGTCCCTTTTGCTGTTGATGGTGACGAGCTTGAAATTTCGCTTCAGGGCAGCCACGGCCGTATCCGCCATCTTGATCAGCCGTCACCGGTGCGTATTGATCCGCTGTGCCGGCATTTTGGTCGCTGCGGCGGCTGTGCGCTGCAACATGTATCCCCCCGCTATTACGCCCGCTGGAAGCAGACACAGATCAGAACAGCCCTTGGTCACCGTGGCATTGACAATGTGACTATTCTTGATGTGGTAACCAGCCCGCTTGCCAGTCGCCGCCGGGCGCGGCTCACCGTCATTGGTCAAATCGCCACCGGTTTTTCCGCCCGCGCCAGCCACAGCATCATTGATATTACGGAATGTCCGGTGCTTGCCGCTGAAATAATGGCGATCATCAATCCGCTACGGGAATTTTTCAGGCTTCAGTTAAAAAAGCGCCAGAAAATGACGCTACAGATCACTCTGGCGGAAAATGGTCTGGATCTTATTCTGGAGGGGGCCGGGGAGCCGGGGCTGGACCTGCGGATGGCGATCGCCGCCTTTGCCGAAGCCCGGGATATCGCCCGGATATGCTGGCAGGACAGCAAGCTGAAAAAACCCTTCGCCGAGATTCTGTGCGAGCGGCGGCAGCCTTTTGTCACTTTTGGCACTGGCCGGGTTTATCTGCCACCGGCGGCTTTTTTGCAGGCGACCAAAGCGGGGGAGGTCGCCCTGAGCCATTTTGTGACGGCGGCGCTTCAGGATGCGGGCCGGATTGTCGATATTTTTGCCGGGTGCGGTACTTTTACCGTGGCGCTGATCCCGGATCATGCGGTCCATGCGGTTGATGGCGCGGCAGCTATGATCACGGCGCTGACCACCAGCTGCCGTCACATGGGACAGATTCGCGTCCTGACGACCGAGGTTCGGGACCTGTTCCTGCGCCCTCTGCGCTCTGATGAACTGAACCGCTATGATGCGGCGATTATTGATCCGCCGCGTGCCGGTGCCCGCGATCAGATGCAGGAGATTGTCAAATCGGACATGACGAATATCGTGATGATTTCCTGTAATGCGGCGACCTTTGCCCGTGACGCCCGCATTCTTGTGGACGGCGGTTTTACGCTGGGGGCGATCCTGCCGGTGGATCAATTTCTCTTTTCCCCCCATATTGAAATCATTACCACTTTCCGGCGGGATTCCCGCTTTCCCCGATAGGAAAAGCTTAAAAACTTCGACATTGTTCACGGCCCGTTAAGGCCGGCGGCAGTATAGTCATAGTCACGGCAAGAAATACCATGTTCGCATGGTTAATAAAAGGTAAATAGCTTTTTGTTAACAGTATGTTAACCTTTTACCGCACAAATCCGCCACTTTAAGGAAGGAGGGCATTTGGCATGCTAATTGCTTGAGTATTGAAGCAACAGCATAACAAGTGAAAGATGGGTCATGAATATGAGTAAAATGCAGATCGAAACGGGCGGACTTCTTCGTCAGGATAGTCCGGACCGGATGGAACAGAAAGAAATGCGTACCCCCGGGTCAAAATCAGAAAAAGAAGCCACGACAAAGCTCCGCACAGCGTCCTTTGAAGACAAGGCTGTTGTCTCCGTTTCTGTTTCCGGGGTGTGGGCTACTGTCGCCGGTCAAATCAATATCAGAAATGCGACCCCAAGAGAGATAATGGCCCTCAGCCGTCAGCTATATGAGGCCGGTGCCATCAGCTATGATGATCATATAAATTTAAGTTTCCAACCGGAAATCAATCCGGACACGCCGGATAAAAGCAGCTCTTTCAGTCATCGGCGCAAGGATTATATTGCCCTGTGGCAGCAACGGGCTGAAAAAGTAATCCGCTTTGGCGGCGATCGTGGCCAGATCGAAGACAACCATCGGATCCAGGCTATTTTAAGCTATATCGACAGTCTGAAATAAAAGAGTTATCCCTGCTGGGCGCGGTGGAGCAACAGGTGATCGGCCAGCACGCAGGCCATCATTGCGGCCCCGACCGGTACCGCGCGGATGCCAACACACGGGTCGTGACGGCCTTTGGTGATGATTTCAGTTTCCCGGCCCTGATTGTCCACGGTTTTGCGCGGGCTGAGGATTGACGAGGTCGGTTTGACGGCAAAGCGGCAGACGATGTCCGCGCCGGTGCTGATGCCACCCAGAATGCCACCGGCATGGTTGGTTCTGAGAGCAGGCAGTCCATTGTCATCGCGATACATTTCATCGGCATTTTCTTCGCCGCCAAGATACGCCGCGTTAAAGCCTTCGCCAATTTCGACCCCTTTGACCGCGTTGATGGTCATCATGGCACTGGCGAGGTCACTGTCGAGTTTGGCATAAACCGGCGCGCCAATTCCGGCGGGGACTCCCCGGGCCTGAACTTCGACAATGGCCCCGATACTGCTGCCTTTTTTGCGAATATCGTCAAGATATTTTTCCCACAGCGGCACCATATCCCTGTCCGGGCACCAGAAGGGATTATGGTTAATCTCGTCCCAGTCCCAGTTGTCGCGATTGATTTCATGCTCGCCAATCCGGATCAGGGCGGCCCGGACCTGAATGTCAGTCCCGAGAATTTTGCGGGCAACGGCACCCGCCGCCACCCGGCAGGCGGTCTCGCGCGCGGACGCCCGGCCGCCGCCGCGATAATCGCGGATGCCGTATTTCGCCATATAGGTAAAGTCGGCATGACCGGGGCGGAATTTATCCTTGATGTCGCTGTAATCCCCGGAGCGCTGATCGGTATTGTCAATCATCAGGCTGATCGGGGTGCCGGTGGTCATGCCGTCGAAAGTGCCGGACAGGATTTTGACCTTGTCGGCTTCCTGACGCTGGGTCATGAAACGGTTCTGACCCGGTTTGCGCTTGTCGAGGAAATGCTGGATTTCAGCGTCGTTCAGCGGCAGCCTGCTCGGCACGCCGTCAAGGACACAGCCGATTGCGGGGCCGTGGCTCTCACCCCAGGTCGTGACCCGGAAGATATGGCCAAAGCTGTTATATGACATGATCGTTCCCTTCCGGTATGGCTCCTGGCCCTAAATCAGGCTCACATCCGGGGCATCTTCGCGTTTCATCCCCATAATGTTATAGCCGCTGTCGACATGGTGATTTTCTCCGGTAACCCCGCCGGCCAGATTACTTAACAGGTAAACCGCGCTGTTGCCGACATCGTCAATGGTGACATTGCGGCCGAGCGGGGAATTTAACTCATTCCATTTCAGGATATGGCGGAAATCGCCAATGCCCGATGCCGCCAGCGTCTTGATTGGTCCGGCGGAGAGGCTGTTGACCCGGATTCCTTTTGGTCCGAGATCGCGGGCCAGATATTTGACGCTGGCTTCCAATGCCGCCTTGGCAACCCCCATAACATTATAATGCGGGATGACTTTTTCCGCACCATAATAGGTGAGGGTGATCATGCTGCCGCCGTCCGCCATCAGTTTTTCGGCCCGCTGGGCAACGGCGGTGAAGGAATAACAGGAAATATTCAGGCTCAGGGCAAAATTTTCCGGCGAGGTATCAACATAACGCCCGGTCAGCTCCGCCTTGTCGGAATAGGCAATGGCATGGACCAGAAAGTCAATCTTGCCCCAGCATTCTTTCAGATGGTGAAACACCGCATCAATTGAGCCGCTATCGGTAACGTCGCATGGCAGGATAATATCGGACCCGACGGATTGCGCCAGCGGGCGCACCCGCCGTTCCAGTGCCTCGCCCTGAAAGGTGAAGGCGAGTTCCGCCCCCTGCTTTGCTGCCGTCCGGGCAATGCCCCAGGCAAGAGAGTGATTATTAGCCACCCCCATGATGATGCCGCGTTTACCGGCGAGAAGACCATTATTTTCCGTCATTATTATTCCTCGGAGATATTATTTCAGTTGTCTGTCTGTTGACTCCAGTCATCAGGGGTAATTCTACATATTTTTTTATTTTATTCAATCGGTTGAACTATTTTAGTTATATTCCTTCTTTGTTGGCAGGTGAGAACCACAGCTGATTTCGCCGTTAAAATACAGGATATTGGCCAAAAACAAAATCACATCAGCGTGATAACCATTGTGGTTATTTTATTACGGCGGACAAGATTTTTCAGTAAGCGCCGGGGGAAGGATATCATTGGCGTTGTTATGTCATATGTGATCTGACGTCCTGATTTTTGCCACGGGCCCATTTGGTAATGACTTTTTCCAGTTCGTCGTCGGGCGGGGACGGCAGCATGATCTGAAGCCTGACATATTGGTCGCCGCGACTTTTTGTTTTTGGATCCGTTGCCCCCTTGGCTTTCAGGCGCAATATCTGTCCGGAGCTTGATCCCTTGGGAATTGTCATGGCTACGGTGCCGTCTATGGTCGGGATATTGACCTTTGCCCCGGTTACCGCTTCGGCGAGGGTGATCGGCAAATCCAGATGAATGTCATTGCCTTCGCACCGGAACAGGGGGTGTTTGGTGATGGTGATCTCGATCAGGGCATCGCCGTTGGCCCCACCGGCGGTCCCGGTGCCGCCCTGTCCTTTAAGACGGATTTTCTGACCTTCCCTGACATTGGTCGGGATGGTGACGTTGAGGGTCTTGTTATTGTCAAGGGTCAGCGACTTTTTGCCGCCCTTCACCGCGTCAAGGAAATCAACCCGCAGCCGATAGGTCCGGTCCGGCCCTTTCTGGCGGCGGGGCTGACGTTGACGGCGGCCACCAAAGATGGAGGCAAAAATCTCTTCCGGGTCAAAGCCGTCACCGAACTGTCCGCTGCCCATTTCCCCCGATCTCATGCCGCCGGGGTGAAAGCCGCCACCCTGAAAGCCTTTTTCCGAGCCGTCAGGATTAATTTCCCCGCGGTCATATCTGGCTCTCAGGTCTTTGTCACGCAGCAGGCCATAGGCCGCGGAGACTTCTTTGAAGCGTTCGGCAATTTTGTCATCACCGGCATTGATGTCGGGGTGGAGTTTCTTGGCAAGGGTACGATAGGTTTTTTTCAGCTCGGCATCCGAGGCCGATTTGGCAACACCTAATACGCTGTATGGGTCTTTCATATGTCGACAGACTCTAAATTATTTATTGGTGATTTTCCAGGTCCCGTCGGGCTGGCGACAGGCGGTGCCGTAAGCGGTCTGGGTCTTGCCGCCAACGGTAACCGTTTGCTGATATTCCCGGCAATATTGATTGGCCTTGTTGGTATAGGCGGGTTGCGGCGTGATGGTGCCGGAATTGCCGCTGTCGGGGTTTTGCCAGACGGTTACATTGCCCGACGGCGTGCTTTCCAGCGAATACTGGGTTTGCCGCTGCATCGCCTGCCGGTCGGCCCGGTCGAGGGATTTGCCGATTTCCTGACCGATATAGGCCCCGGCCAATGTTCCCGCGGCAACGGCAATAACCGATCCGGTCCCGCCGTCACCGCCGATGGCGCCAAGCAACGTGCCGGCCCCTTCTTTGGTGCAGGAGGATAATGCGACAGAAGAAATAATGATGAAAGAGGTCATTATCAGTGCCTTCGGGCGCAGGGTTGTGGAAATTGACATGTAAATCCCTTTCGATTCAATGGATTGTATTCTTGAACTATTATGATTATATATCATTTAAATTCAAATTACATATTCTAATAATGATTTTGGCAAATTTATGACCGGAGTGAAGATACAGCAGTGACGGCACCAATTGAATTATTCAAGGCGTGGTTTCAGGCCGCCAATGATACGGAACAGCTTGCCGAGGCAGTGGCTCTGGCGACGGTGGATGCGACGGCGCGGCCGTCGGTCAGGATGGTGTTGTTAAAAGAGGTGGATGAGCGGGGATTCACATTCTATACCAATCTGGAAAGCCGCAAGGGTCAGGAGCTTGCCGAAAATCCGCAGGCTGCCCTGTGTTTTCACTGGAAGTCGCAGAAACGCCAGATCAGGGTCGAAGGCTCGGTTGTTCCGGTCAGCGCGGCGGAGGCAGACCGTTATTTCGCCACCCGCGCACGGGACAGTCAGATCGGGGCCTGGGCGTCGAAACAAAGCCGCCCCATGGCCGGTCATTTCGAATTTGAGGCCGCGATTGCCCGCTATGCCGCCAAATATGCGTTTGGCACGGTGCCGCGTCCGCCTTTCTGGTCCGGCTTTCGTTTGGTCCCGGACAGTATTGAATTCTGGGAAGACCGTAAATTCCGCCTGCATATGCGTCATATTTATCAAAAAGACAGCATGGGTGTCTGGGGGATGAAAGAAATTTATCCATGACGCCGCCAGCGGAAAAAAACCAGCAGAAAGAGTATTTTGCCCGGCTGATGATGCGGGCAGCCAAGGCGGCGGTCGTGGTTGCCTTCACTCTGATTTTGATAAAATCATGGGCCTACCATGTCAGCGGCGCGGTTTCGCTGCTGGGGTCGCTGCTGGATTCACTGATGGATATTCTGGCATCGCTGATAAATCTGGTGGCGGTACGGTTCTCAATCGTGCCGGCGGATGATGATCATCGTTTCGGTCATGGCAAGGCCGAGGCCATTGCCGGACTGGTTCAGGCGATGGTTATTTTTCTGGCAGCACTGTTTCTGCTGCTGGAATCCGGGCAGAAACTGATCAATCCGGCCCCGGTCACTCAGGCGGATACCGGCATTATCATATTGGTTATTTCCACCATTCTGACAGGCGTGCTGGTGGCCTATCAGCGCTATGCGGTTAACAAGACCGCGTCGGTGGCCATTTCGGCGGACCGGTTGCATTATACCGGGGATATTCTGATGAATCTCGGGGTGATCGTGGCGCTGGTTCTAAGCGGTTATATGCAACTTTATTATGCGGACCCGGTGGTTGGTATTCTGGTCGGGAGCTTCCTGCTGTATAATGTATGGCTGATCGGCCGGAATTCCATTGATATGCTGATGGACCGGGAAATGGAAGAGGGGGACAAGGCCAAAATACTCACTATTATCCGCTCTCATTCCGCGGTACGGGGGATCCATGATATGAAGACCCGAAAATCCGGATTGAATTTATTTATCCAGTTTCATCTGGAAATGAATGGTGATATCAGCTTAAGTGAGGCTCATCATATTTCGGACGATGTCGAGGCGCATATTATTGCCGAATATCCGGCGGCCGAAGTGCTGATTCATGCTGACCCGGAGGGATATATCGAAGATATTTCTTTTTCTGAACAGTAAAATATGGTCTTTTTCTGAACAGTGATAATATGGTTTTTCATATTGCGGTTAAATCAGGAGCCGGGATACGGCGAAATGATTCAGTAAAGAATCGGGGGATGCATGTCGGCAAACAACAACAGGACTGGGACCATTGCCCTGTTGAAACGCGGGGAGATTTTTTAAGGCAGATATTGAAGCATAATTTAAAATTTTCCTGATATTTATCGATAACCGGCTATAACTGATATT